>JACMRH010000081.1 GCA_014376535.1 Cytophagales bacterium
AAAGTAAAAATTGGAAACGAGGTCGAACTAATATTAAAAGAAACAGATCTTTCCGGGGAGGATTCTACTGAAGAGGCCCGTTTTCTGGTGACTTCCATTACCCATACATTAAACGGGACTGGAACCTACTCTCATGTATTTACAGCCATTTCTGCTTCCTCAGAACATATTCCGGCAGAACTAAAACCAGTTCATGCCGAAAATCAGGTTGCAATAGTCAAAGACAACAAAGATCCATCCGGTTTTGGAAGGGTGAAAGTGCAAATGCCCTGGCAAAAGGCTTCCGGTGAAACTACTGATTGGATAAGGATATTGACCCCGGACGCAGGAAGTAGCAGCGATGTAAGCAAGAACCGCGGTTTTGTATTTGTTCCTGAGATAGAGGACCAGGTTATCCTTGGTTTTGAACACAACCACCCAAGCTGCCCGTTTGTATTGGGAAGCGTGTTTCATGGCAAAAATGGGGCTGGAGGAGGAAAAGAAAACAATGTTAAAACCATCAAGACAAGAAGCGGGCATACGCTTCAGTTTGATGATACCAGCGGGAGCGAAAGTATTACGATCACAGATAAGAAGAACAATATCATTACGTTAGATACTTCTACGGGAAGCATTACGATCTCGGCGCCAGAGAATATCAGTATAACAGCTAAAAACATAGACCTGAACGCTAAAGAGAACATATCTTTTACTGCCGGTTCAGATATTAGTACTTCAGCCAAAGAAAACATCAGCCAGAGTGCGGGTGACAGTCTGAGTCAACATGCGGGAAAAGACGCTACGTTGGCAGCAAAGAATATAACGGTTCAGGCACAGGAAAAAATGACCCGTGATGCGAAAAAGATAGACGATAAGGCCAAAGAGATTTCTGTAAACAGTACAGACAAAGACATGGTCCTGGCGAGCGGCAAAAAGGTAAGCATGCAAAGCGGAGAAAAGGTCAAACTCTTCTAATGAGTTAATTATGGACTTGAGATACAAGCCTTTTGAAGCTTCATACAATGTTAAAATTACTTCCGAATGTCCATTTTTTGATGAAGACATCAGTACTTTGACTTATGAAATCCATGTTAGGCATTTGAAAACGGAGAATAGCTTTCATTATGTGGAGGTTACAAAGTCTAATGTGGTAATGAATGAAGAAGAAGTTCAGGACGCTTTTAATGATGTTTTATTACTCACTGCTGGAGCCATAGAAAAAGTAATCATTAAAATGGATGTTTCAGGTAAGGCATTGGCAATAGCCAACTTTGATGAGGTAAGGAAAAAGTGGTTCGAGATAAGGAAAATGGTAGAATCAAGTTATCAGGGCGAAACGATTTCTGAGTATCTGGACACCATGGAAGAAAAATTATCCTCTCCGGAAATATTGTGGAAAGCCCTGAACCGCAGTTATTTCAATACAGTATTTTTCAATGGAATCTACAAGGATTATGGCTTTGAAAAAGTTTTAGAGGAAGAAATGCTAATTCCAGACTTATTGCCCACTCAATTGGTAGGTTCTGTCATTACAAAGAAAATAAGCATCGAGGAAAACGGGGAAGAATACAAAATAAGCCTGAACGGTACTGAGGCATTTGATGAGTTCACCCCTAAGACAAGGGACTTTTTTAAAGAAGAAGCAGGAATTGATATCCTTCCCGAAACCAGCATGGTAAAAGTGAATGCTACTTATTGTGTGAGCAAAACCAACCATGCTATATTATCAGCCCAAATGGAATCTGAATGTATTCTGGGAGGCGTTTACAGTAAAAAACTGAGTATAGAACTGTCCACAATTTATTGATATTAATTACCATGGCAGATCCCAAAGAACCAGAAAATTCCAAGCCTAAAAAGTCGGGCTACCTGGTATGCGATGGTGCCATGTGTAAATGCGATTCTGGCGCGGCGCCAGCTAAAATAAAAGTAACGAAGAATACCAAAATATACATCAACAACGAAAAGCTGCTCGTTACTGAAACCGATACGATTTTCACGCCACCTTCCGGCACTTTCGGGGTTTGTTCTAAAAAACCGCCACAAGCCAATACCTGTGTCCCGGTCTTTCAGCCAAAATGGACAAAGCCCTATGATTCTATTGAAACTGCGGGAGGCAAAGTAATAACAGATAAATCTGAACTGCAATGTACTGTAGGCGGGAAGGTGACAATAGTGATGCATGGTCAGGTTCAGGTAGTAAGCCCTGCCCAGGCAGAAAATCAGGATAAAAAGATTGCTACTCAGGTGAACGCTCTTGCAGATCCAGCTAAATCTTTGAAAAAAGCACCTTCTGTTTCTGTGCAAGCGATCACAGGGGAAGTAGTCCCTGATCCCAAATTTGAACCTGTTACAAACCAGTCACCTGGTAACACTAAAAGTGCCACGATAGAAAACACAGATGCTCCTGATCTGTTTTTGAGGCCAGGCCAGAAGGCAAAATTTACAGCAACTTATACAGGCACAGAGCCACTTGTATGTTGGAAATTGCAAACCCCGGAAAATCCTGATCCCATCTATTTTTTACGTCAGGGAAAAGAGTTTACCACCGCATTTAATGAATTAGGTAAATACAGGATCGAAGGATACGGAACTGGAACAGATGGAAAAGTGGATGCTGATACCTATGAGGGTACTGAAGTGTCACGGGTAGAGGACAGCAAATGCGTCCTGGAAATTGTAGTTGGGCCAAATAAACTTACCGGGCTTAAACACCTGACTTCTGAGAATGTAATTGTATCAGCTACGAAAGAAATTCAGGCCCGAGCAGGAGTACCTATCAGTTTTGAACCCGTATTTCTGATGCCGGCAGTACAAGAGGATATTGAAAACCTTGTGATGGTCGTAAAAGACAATGGTGGGGCAGAGTTGTTCAGGGAAGCCGGCAAGCCAATGTTGACTTACACCCCTGAAAATACCGATTGTGCATTTTTAGTGGAATTCTATATTCCTTCTGATCCTGAAAGTCTTGCAAAGCTCAATTTTAGGACTGTTAAGAATACTGTTTCGGTCATTGCGCCAAAAGGAATAAAAGAAGGTGAAAGTAAGATCAGGCCCGGATGTGAGCTCACCTTTACTGTTTCGGGTTATAAGTTTAAAGGAGAAGCCTCTGCAGAGATACAGGAAAAGGAAAACAAACTAATAAAATGGTATCAGCACTCCCAGTGGCATGGCAGTAACATTACCCCTGTAGCAACAGGAAAGTCTTACACCAAAAAATACGACAAAGAAGGAAAGTATATCGTAAAATGTGCGGTAAACGTAGTCTCGAAAACCTGGTTCACCAGTGGAAAAGACGAAAACGACGACTGGCGATTTGAAGTGACCAAAAACTATCCGGTAGGCATAGAACAAAAGTCTACCGGAAAAATAAAAGTAGGCAAACCGGCTAATTTTAGGTTGAAGGGGATTTTTGAGATTATCAGGGCAGAAGAACTCGACATTAAATGGAATCTTACAGGTCCCGAAACAAAACAGCTTGAACACAAAAAAGACTTCTTTTTTACATTAAAAAAGCTAGGCAAGTACACCTTAACTGCCTCCATGAATGGCAAGTCTGTTCAGCAAGCCATTGAATTTGAATGCATTCAAGCCGAAATAGTAAAGGGATGGTGGACAGATTCTGACGGTAATATGCTTAGTGGCGAAGAAGAGGACGAACAAACCAACACATTGGGTAGAGCCGGATGGGACCAGGAAGTTTGCCTCTCTTTTAAACATATCGGGTTGCATGGAGAAACTGTAGAAGTGGAAGTTTCGGACAGCGATATGGGCGCAGATGATTCCTTATTTAAAAAGGACATTACCATACCAGAAAATGGATCTGTGGCAAAGCTTTCATTTAAGCTCGATGATAAGCTAAAGAAAAAAGTGCAGAACAAATCAGATTGGATTACAGATAGCTATGGCAAATTATATTTTACTGTAAAATCAAAAGGGGCAATTGACATACTGAACAACGGAATGTCCCTGCCCCAGGATTCAGGCCAGTATTTAATCGTAGATGAAAAGCAAAAAGTTATAGCCTATTTTTCTGACAACAACGACACAAAAAGGTATACCTCTGCTGAGCTTAGCGAGCCGGTTTACATCCAGGTAAAATCCAGGGGATTGCAAAAGGCAGATTTGGAACTTGAAATAATTGAAAACTTTGAGGATGAAAAGACAATTGGTAAAAGAACATCCTTCAAGGTGGACAAATACGGTGTGGCCTCCGTGAAACTAAAAATGGACGACATAAAGCCACTAGTACCCAAAGCCAGCGACACTATACAACTTAGTACCAAGGTGTACAAAAAAGATGTAAAAGAAGCACTTTACGATTCAAGTGGAAAATACACACTAACAGTTCACAAAATGCTCAAAAGCGGGCCGGTTTCAAAAGGGACTTCTAAGGCTTTTGTGATGGTGGATTATAGTAAGTTGGAAAAAAGTGAGCAAAAAGTATGCGAGTGTGAGGCAAGGGTTAGGGCATTTATGAGAATGTTAAGAGTTGGAGAAGGTACTGAGGGGGAATCAGGGTATATCAAGGCTTTCGGAGGGAATATTATTAAAGATTTATCAACTCATCCAAAAAAGAATTTTGGAGGATCATCAGCCGCTGGAGCTTATCAAATTATGGGTTATACTTATGCTTGGTTAGGTGGAAGCAAATTAGAATGGACCGGAGAATACTTTAAAATACTCGATGAATATGAAAAAAATCATGATTTTATAAACAAGCACGGAATTATAGGTTTCTTCCCTGAATCTCAAGATAAATTATGCATTTGTCTTATGAAAGATAAAACAGGTTTAATTGAGTCTATAATAAGTGGTAAAATTGAAAAAGGTATTAGAAATTATGCAAGTTCGATTTGGGCTAGTTTACCTTATGAGGGTGACAATTCCCGTTATAAGTTCAAAGGAAAACTTCAACCTTCAACACCTATGGAAGAATGTTTATCTAATTTTGACAAATTTTTAAAGCAAGAGTTGAGTAAGAAAACCGATCTTCATTTAGAGGATGGATTTTTAGAAGAATTTGGGTTTAATTGTACATGTAATTCAAATATTTTAGAAGAAAGCAATTGCTCATGTGGTAAAAAACATTTTAATAATTCAAAGCCAGAGCATTGGATAACCCAACAACCTAAACAATGTTGGGCAGCAAGTGTACAAATTTTAAAGAATTATGGTGTAACTGGAGGTTCAAGGGAGGACTTCTTAATAATTGCTAATCAAAAAAGGGAGAAATTAACTTCTACAAATCCACAGATCGGAATAGATTACATTGATAGTCAATTAAAAAAAGGAAATCCGGTTGTAGTTGGCGTAGATGATAATTTAAGAGTTTCAGATTATAATGTTCATAAAGCAACTGATCATTTTTTCGTTATTGTTGCATCAGGATGTGAAAATGGAAAAAGATTTTATCGTTTCTTTGACGTTGGGTCAGCCAAACTCGAACAAGGTACAAATGAGAATAACAAATTGTTTATTGAAAAGGATTTATTAATTCAAGGATTTAGTTCAAGCAAATCACATTTCTATACTGTAACAGAAATTAGAAAAAACAAGATTTAAAAGTATGAGAAAATTTGATTTATTCTTAAACCTAGTATTTTTAATACTATTTACTTCTTGTAATTCAAGTAATTCCAGCGTTACAAATGCTGCGAAAATTGAATATAAAAATATTGATTCTATTATAGGTCATAAATTTTTTAAAGTAACTGAAACCGATTCTGGTAATATTCTATTTCAGCCGTGCGGAGCAGAAATTGAAAACTATAAAATAAATGAAGATTTAATAATACACAATTGGGGACAGGAAACAGACATTATAAAAGAGGTTTATCAATCACAAGAAAACCAAACCATTTTAATAAAGGGTCATAATGAAAATTCAAGTCTAAACGAGAGTTACAAAGTAAAAAAGGAAAAAGACTCTTATTTCCGGATAAATAATATTCTTTTTATTGATAGTAATTCTATCAAGGATTTAAAAATAGTTGAAGAGTTCTGTGCTGAGGATCAGCCATCAAATGAAAAAAAATCAATAAAATTTGAGACAATTAACCATATTAAAGGTCTTAATTTTTCAATAGATTGTAAATCTCCAAATTATGTATATTTTTTAGTAGGGGGCCAATTTGTAACATCTGACCTTACGTTTAATACTAGGTTAGAAAAAATAGATGATTCTACTTTTAATATCTATTATTCAGGATCGTTTGAGGATAATTTACATAATAGAAACAAAGAATTAACCGATGCTTTAAAGGAAGTACCAATTGCAAAAGCAAATCATATTGAAGGCAAATTAGAACTTACTTGGTACGGATTTGTGAATAATTCACAAGTAAAATTTCTCGAGCAAAACCCGTTTACTGGTCAAATTGAAACGGATCCTATCATACTTGACAAATGCGACAATTGAGCGCAGCAGTTATTGGTATTCAGCAAGGGCAAAATTAGAGGCTCGCCAACAACTTTTAAAATCTATTTCCTAATATGTTTTTAAAGAATGTTTATATTCAATTCATTAAGAATGAAAAGATTACTGTATTTTGTATTTGGGTTATTAATACTTAGTTGTAATTCCAATAATGTTAAAGATGAAGAGAACGCAGTAAATGAAATAAAACAAGAAGGCGAGATAAAAAATACTTCTGTAAAAGTAAACGGCATAACCATTTTTAGGGGTTCTACATTTACTCAAGATACAAATCAGACGACAGAATTTTCCAGTAATCAGGCCAAAGAAATATTAGAGAATTTAATTATTAAGTTATCAACTGATACAGTTTTTATATCAGATTATTGTTCATTCAAGATTCATAGAAGCACCTATTCCACAAAGCTAGAGCATGAAGTTGAGGGCCTAATAGTTGGCAAATATGGGTTTAATGAAAATAAAGTAGAAATAATTTCCAACTACAATGGAACAAACGAAGGTTGTAGAAGGCCGTATTCAAATCTTGTCCGAAATGGGGAAAATCTGATTTATTTTGATGGACGGTACTTTTTTGAGTTGTCGAATGATAGAAATGAAAGGTCCTTTCCTTACACTTTGTTAAATGTTTCTGGAATTCCAGGTGATATAAGGCAAGAATGGAATATTAAATATTTATTTGATGGGGCCAAAGAAGAAGCTTACATTGATTTTCTACAAAGATTTCCTTTTGGAGGTGAGAATTTAACCCAAACATTAGTCTCTACGGATACCTTTAATAAAGAAAAGGATGTTAAATACACGGTTGGAAAAGGTAAGATTGAAATTTTAAAAAATATTTCTGTGGGGTCTTTACATATTATTTTTTCTAGCAAAGACAATAAAACTTATATAGAATACTTTTTGGAATTTCCATTTGCAGGTTCTGATTACGGAGGATAATTTTTAACAATGAACAGATCCTTTATAATTCTAATATTTTATCACTCTTTAATATTATTTTCTTGCTCTAAAACCAATCAGGATGATGATTGGAAAGTCGCATCAACCTGGATAGAACTTCAAAAAAAGGGTAATGATTTTGTTTTAGTTGATTGTAATTACCATTCACAACTAATCAGAGTAGGCGAAAAGGAGATAAGAGAAGTAGGTACAATGGAAGATGATGTGAATGAGATCCATCATATTAAGCAGGGCGAAAAAGACTGCTATTATTATTTAAATAAAGAAGAGTCAGCCTTTTACAGGTATGAGTGGCTTGATAAAGAAAAGGGATTAGCAAAGTGGACAATTAAATATCCTAATGTAACCAATACCTTAACAAGATTTTACTGTGATAGCTTAAAACTAAATAAATTCAAACAACAAAAAGGGGATGGCACCGATTGTATTACCAATGAAGATGCCACTGTAAATGAGAATAAATCTGAAAACAAATTATGGGTTGGGGAATATCTGTTTAGGAAAACTTTTTCCAGACAGGATTCTGAAGATTCAGTTGTAATCAAGTTAAGTATAGTTAAGGACAAAGCTTTTATAAGAACAACGGTCAATAATGAGGAAGTTGTAAACACTTCAAAGGAATATGTTATGTCAAATGATTCACTAATTATAAGGTATAATAAGAATAATGATTATTATGAGGATGAATACATTCTTCTAAAAAATGATACCTCGTATTTTATAGCAGGATTAAGCATTTATATGCTTAATCCACCCAATTCAGATTATCCTATTCAGAAATCGCAATAGTCTTGATAGCATTTTGTTTAGTCCCAAGCCCTTGTTGGTGTTCAGTGAGGGCAAAGGCTCACCCACAACTTTTCATAATTCATTAGTATAGTTTGTTGGTGAAAAACACCAACAAAGGCGGGGAAATTTTTAGTTTTTCCTTCTGTTATTGGAGCAATGCAATACAAAGCCTTTTATATTACCAAACATGATGGTAATTATGCACGATGGCATTCAACATTTGAATCCAATCAAAAAGCATATAAAGAATACTTAGAATTAATAACTCCAAAATATGTCAATTCCTTTAAATAATTCATTAAAAAGATTAATATTTCCCTTTATATGTCTGGCAACAATCTGCTGTACAAAATCAGAAGAAACGAAGAGCACTACTGTAGATACAACAGCAATAGTAGTTCCCGTTAAACCAAGTGAAAAAGGCAAGGAACCAAATTGCTATGATTACCTAACGGAGTTAGTGAGAAGTAGTAATTTCCCATTTAGAAATATAGATAAAGCAAAAGCTAATTTACTTATTGATAAGGACGAAAATGGATTGATTTTCGCTAAAATATACTTTGATACGGAAGGCACGGGAACTTTAGGTTGGGTAAATTATAACGTCAAGTCAAGAACGTTGGAAAACGCTTCTGCTTACCTTGAATCTCCAGAAAAGCTAACTTTTGATGGTACGTTTGCGGAAAGTCTCGAAACATGTTTAGGGATTAATTATAATCCTAAACCTCAGGTGACTGCTTCATTGCAAGACGCTTATAATCAGTCCTCAGTTATTTCTTTACCCAATTCCTACGACTATGATTTTCTCTTAGAGCTAAAGGGGTTTGTAAAACTTTCAACGGAGATAGCATCTACCCTGAAAATTAAAGGATTGGAAAATATTAAAATAGCTAAACTGCCTATCGAGGAGGTCTATCAACCAATTCTACTTGCTGGTAAAGTTATTTCTGGCCAGTCTCAACTTTTCCTCCTTGTCCTGGATAAGGAATTTAATGAAGTGTCACGTTTAAAACTTTATGATAGTAAGGAAATCAATGGTGCATCACAATCAACAACTTATAGTATAAGTTCTGATTACCAGATTGAATTAAAGCAATCTAATGTAAAGGATAATCAAGGAAATGTTGGACAATCTGACATTAAAATATCAATCTATAGACTTTCAAAAGACGGCCAAATAATAGAGGTTAAATAATGAGTTCCTCCCTTCCGCTGTTGGTGTTCAGCGAGGGCAAAAGCAAAGGCTCACCCACAACTTTTCATATTTTTAATAGTATAGTTTGTTGGTGGAAAAAACCAGCAAAGGCGGGGCCAAGAGAGAAAGATTACTACAATGAATGATAAAAAAGTACATTAACTTTCAGACCCTCTTTTGAAGTTATTTAAATATACCCTTCCTGTCTTTCAGTATTTATACTTGCAATGTAAGTCCTCGTTATTATTTGTGATATTTCTTACATCTGCTCCTCTATTCTGATAAAGTTACTTTTTTGAATTTGAATTGGGTTGAGGGATATTGTGCGAGATTTAGTGTTGGTATATTGGAAATTTTTACTCTCAAACTTTTAAAATATGGACTTTAAGGATCAGATCAAACAACTGGCTTCTCGCGTAGAAAAAATGCTTCCTCAAATCAATACAGAAGAAGCAACAAAGACTTCATTAGTAATGCCTTTCATACAAATACTAGGATATGATGTATTCAATCCGTTTGAAGTGAATCCTGAGTTCATAGCTGACATTGGTATTAAAAAAGGTGAGAAGGTTGATTATGCTATTATGAAAGATAATAACCCAATGATCCTCATAGAATGTAAACACTATAAGGAAAAGTTAGACCCCCATCAATCTCAACTATTCAGATATTTCCATACTACCAAAGCTAAGTTCGGACTTTTAACAAACGGCCTTTGTTACAAATTTTATACTGACCTGGTTGAACCAAATAAGATGGATGAAAATCCATTTTTTGAATTTGTTCTTACCGAAGTAAAAGACACGGAACTTATCGAATTACAGAAGTTCTCAAAGTCATACTTTGACGTTGATAGCATTGTGAACACCGCAAGTGAGTTAAAATACTCAAATGCAATAAAAAAAATACTACACACTGAATTCAAAAGTCCTACAACAAACTTTGTGAAATATTTTGTCACTCAAGTATATGATGGTAAAGCAACTGAAAAAGTGATGGTCCAATTTACTGAAATCGTAAAGAAATCTGTAAACCAATTTGCATCTGATATAATAAGTGAAAGACTTAAAACTGCATTAGATCAGGAAGCAGCGATTGATAAGGCAGAAGCAATTATTGCTGCTAATGAATTATCGACAGTTCCTAAGGATCCGGGATTTGAAACAACAACAGAAGAAACAGAAGGCTTTCTTATTATTAAATCAATTCTCCGCCAGAAATTTGCGGTTAACAGAATTGTTGGAAGAGATACTAAGTCTTACTTTGGAATTTTATTGGACGATAATAATCGAAAACCACTTGCTCGTCTACTTTTTAATGGAGGAAAAAAATACATTATTCTTTTTGGTAAAGATAAAGTTGAAACCAAACTTGAATTAACTGATATTGACAGTATATATAGTTATGCTGATCAATTGTTGAAGTCGGTAGCTCATTATGAGGAAGTCTGATATGAGACCCTTTCTATTAATACTTATTCTGCTTATTACATCCAGTTCCTTTGCACAAAAAGGAAAAAAGAAGTCAGGTAAAAAAAGTTACAAATCTTCGTATTTAGTTGCTGTAAATTCTGGACGCACTGGCACCCAGAATTATATCCTTGGGCCTAAAGGTGGTTGTTATTATATCAATTCAAACGGTAATAAGACGTATGTTGATCAAAGTTTTTGCGGTAATTGATAGTTGATGAAAACACCAACCTTTAGCTTCGCCCCATATAACAAAACTAATATACATTACCTCAAAGCGAAAGACGGTAAGGCCCGCCTTCCAGCAGTGAGCGTGTTTCTAGGGGGGTAATAAAATTACAAATTTCAAGGATATTTGCAAAAAGCCAACAACGGTAAGGGCGATTAAGAACACCAACTAGGCTCGAGACCTAACTTTTGATTTAATCCCTTACCGCTTGTTTTAAACTTTGGCACCAAATAGAAATTCGAGTTAGAGACTCATTAGCAAGGTTATGGTGGTGTTTAAAACGTTGACTTGACATAAACAATGTAAAATTATGGATTTTAACTATTTTATCGGCATTGATGTATCAAAGAATGAACTGGATTTTTCAGTTATGCAGGGCAGACAATTGTTATTTCACAAGGAGGTAACTAACACTCCCCGCTGTTCGATATTTGTAATGTCGAACTACAGTTAAAGAGGATTTGCAATCCGATTACAGTACTTTTGCCAAATGGCACAAACCTACAGAGTTTATGACCAGGAAGGATTATATTTTATTACTTGTACAGTCCATCAGTGGGTAGACGTTTTTACACGCAAGATCTACACTGACATATTATTGGACAGCCTACGGTACTGTCAGACAAATAAAGGCCTGGAAGTATTTGCCTGGGTTATAATGAGCAATCATATTCATTTGATTATCAGAAGTAAAGAGAACAAACTCAGCGATATTATAAGAGACTTCAAAAAGCATACTTCCAAGAAGATAATGGAGGCTATTGAGCTTAATCAGCAGGAAAGCAGACAGAAATGGTTGTTATGGCTTCTTAAAAAGGATGGTCATATTTGGTTCTGGCAAGAGGGATATCATGGCGAAGAAATTCAAACACCGGAATTTCTAAAATCCAAAATCGAATATATTCATTTGAATCCTGTCAGAGCTGGAATCGTTGAAAAAGAGGAGGAATATCTTTTAATAGTTGCGGTGATTTATATGGTGTTAGAAAAGGTGCTTTAGTATTGGCTAAGTTCTGAAGCGGATTACAAATCCGTTTTTATCTGTGGTTCTACATTACAAATGTCGAACAGCGGGTTCAAGCGGAAAACAACACTCTTTTGGGACCATTAAATTAAAGCAGGTTAAAAATATTTATGGAGATAATTATGGCGGTGAATATGTAGATCTTATAGATATTAGGGAAGTGAAAAATTACGCACAAGGCAATATAAAATTTAAGATATCTATTAATACTTCAAGATTCTTTATGAATGAAAAGACCCTTGCAAGTTTATTGGGAGCTATGTTAGAATGCGGTTATGATGATTACACATTTAATGGATTTAGCAATGAGAAGGGTGAATCAGTGGGAGGAAGCACATCCCATAAAAATGGATATAACGGAGATTTAAGATTTTTAAGAAAGGATAAATCAGGAAAAGGGGTTTACTTGAATAAAATTTCCGAGGATGGAGACCCGTGTGGTTGGAAAGGAATGGATGAAGCAAGACAAAATAAATTCAATGATGCTTTATTCAGATTTGGTTGGAAAAGTATGTTATGCAGCTATTACACTGGAAAATTGCTAAACAACTGTACTGCTGATGAGGATCATTATGATCATTTACATGTACAAAGTTATACCCCAGATTTTAAAGAAGTTAAGGAATGAAAATCTTAAAATTGATATTAATTATTTCATGCATTTGCGGAGGTTGCCAGCAGCTGAAGAAAAATAATACTAACACTAATGATGGCGTAAAGTTGCCCGAAAACAAAAATGGTATTTCAGAACCTCCTTTAATGGTATTGGTAGAAGATATTGAAAACCTGAGTTATAATCTTAAGCAAGATCCCGTAATATTTGATACAATTGATGCTACTACCACAACAAAGGTTCTAAATCTAAAACTTGATAACGGAGAAAATTTAGTGTTCCTAAACAACGATGGAGTGCCTTATGATGAAAATAGGGCTTCCTTTAAGTATATCGGACGTATTGATAAAATCAATAAATTCTTGGTCAAAGGGAAATTTTATGAATACTCAGTTTATTACATTATTGATAGAAAATCAGGGAAAAAAGACAGTCTTTATTCTATGCCATTGTTTTCACCTGAATGTAAATATGTAGCCGAGAGTTACAGAGATAATGAAACACCAAACCGGTACTTTTTTAATATTAAAAAGTATAATAATGAAATCTCAAAATTTTATGAAGGGTTTATTACCACGCCATTTAAAGAGCAATTTTGGATTAACGATTCAACTTTAATTGCAGTATCCAATTCAATAAAGGGAGCAAAAAAGTATTCGGTAACAAATCGAAACAAGGTTTATCAAACTAATAAGGAAATAAGTAAAGATTGGTCAGGTAAATATTATATAGAAATTGAAGGAGAAAAGACATCGACAGAAGATTCATGGAAATCTTATTCTTTTGAGATTAATGGGGCTAAGGCGATCCTAAAAATGGATGGATCCCATGCGGCATTATTGTGTGATGGGCAATATAATATGGAGAACACAGACAATGAACTTCTATTATTTTATAATGGTACCGACCTTGATTGCAAAAAGGAAGGACCCAATTTTGTAATAAAAAGGAAAAACGAGGAGTATTTAATTAAAAGTGAAAATTTCAATAGCGAAGTTGATTTTTTGAAATTAGAAAAGGCTAAATAACCCAAACAGATATGGGAACCCCCGCCGTGGCACGTGTCCCCACGTGACAACTTTTTGAATACACCTAATACATTTAATTTTTACCTATGCAAAACGATGTATTTGAGTATAAAAGGAAGTCTTACATTGAGATAGGGAATATATACTTTTGGACTGCAACAATTATTAACTGGCAGAAACTTTTAGCAGAAGATGAATTTAAAGACGTTGTAATTTCATCTCTCGAATATTTAAGCAAACAAGGAAAGACGGATGTTTTTGCCTTTGTTATTATGCCAAATCATGTTCATCTCGTATGGAGGATAAAAGAATTGAATGGAAAAGAGTCGGCACATGGATCTTTTTTAAAATATACTGCTCATATTTTTAAGCAATTACTCAAGGTAAAAAATCAGATACTGTTAAATAACTATAAAGTAGATGCATTAAAATAAAAAGATTGTTGTAGACAGTCTTAAGTACTTTCTGGCTAATTACATTTTTCAAATCAAAATTTCCTCTTGTATAATTGTATCAACCCAGCTAACTTTAAATCTTAAACTTTTAAATTTTTATCATATGAATGACAGATTAAGCGCAAAACTGAAAATGTACATGCAGGTGAGGGAGGTATGTGAGAGGAACAAAACTACATTGCTATCCAATGCTGCTTTTAGCAGAGCTGCGGAAACTTTAAAGACTTCTGTAACCGGCATTAATGAGACCAACACCCAGCTTCAGGGGAGTGACACAGGTGTTACTGAAGAGAAAAGCGGTCAGAAAAGGGAAATGGCCAAGCTGGCTTTCAAAATAAGCGGGGCCTTGCTTGCATATGGCTATGAGCAAAGCCTTCATGACCTGACTGCAGATGCTGCCCTCAGCATGGATGATATTATAAAAGCCAAAGATGTAGACGCGGACGATCTGGCACTTCATATCCTGAAACTGGGAAACCAATACAGCAACACTCTGGGAGATTATGGTGTGAACCAGGAAGACATCGACAATCTTGGTCTTGCTATACAGAGTTTTACAACGAAGATTGGTACACCTAGGCTTAACCAGACGGAGCGCAAATTGCTGCGTGAAAAGCAGGAAAAATATTTTTTACAGGCAGACAATGCACTTCAGAATGTGATGGACAACCTGATCCATCAGTTTGAAGGAAAAGATGAATTGTTTTACGAAGCGTTCCAGAATTCAAGAAGTGTGATCCGCAGTGGTGTGGGAAAGGCAGCGGTAGCCCCGAAACTGCCTGCATCAGTTTTATAATCCCATCCGTTATGCCCCCCTTAGAGGACTTCACCTTAGAGGGGGATTTGCACATGAACGAAATGAACATGTGTTGCAGCGAAATCAATTATTACCATAGCGAAATCGGTTCCTGCCGTTGCGAAATAGTCTCATACATCAACGAAATTGATACACACATTAACGAAATGGATATACACCTGTGCGAAATCCATATTGACCGTACCTAAATTTTGAGATACATGAACGAAATACTCATATGATGCAGCGAAACTGGCACTTACATGGGCGAAACCAATCTTTAATGTTCACGAAACCTATAAGGTTTTTTAAACCTTATAGGTGTATGCTAATTGGACTTGAATCATTGGGCTAAATATTAGGAGTTTTGAGCCATCAATATTTAAAATATCGCAACTTAAATCCTACCCTTTAATATTATCCACCGTATAAAGGGTAAACTTCAGCGAAGATGAACAACTGGACAGCAGCAGAATTCCTAACCTACATTTATCAATTGGTGGCTGATTCGGATTTTGAAACAGAAGATTCGGAGATCAGTATTGTAAAGGTTCAGGTTGCTGATGTTTTAAAAAAACACTTTAATATTGAGAACTATTCCTATCAAACTTCCCTGAAAATAATTCAAGCTACAGAAGGTGTAACTTTATTAAACTGTACGGAAATTATTAAAGAGCTAATGCCCACATTTGAATTTTCGAAAGAAGCGAAAAGGGATATACTGGATGACCTTAACTCAATCGCTTCCTCAGATGATACTGTAACCAAATCTGAGCAGGAAACAATCAACTTTATAAGGCAAGTTTTTATGACTGTTGATATGCCTCTTAGCTGGTAGTTAATAAAATAAGTTTACCTGGCCTTCAGAATACAATTCTTCTTCCCTCCAGTTTTTTACTTTTACCTTGTAAACATATACGTCACTATTTTGTGATACACCTTTGAATTTACCGTCCCAGCCTTCCTCCAGGTTTTGACTATCATATACCACTTCTCCCCAACGGTTAAATACCTGGAAAGACAACAATTCCTTTATCCCCCAGCCTTTTATCATGAGCATATCATTGCTTCCATCTCCATTTGGAGTAAAGGCAGAAGGCATTTTTACAAAAGTTTCAGGTTTTACAATTATGGAATAACTGTAATTATTATTAAAACAACCTTTTACATCCGTTACATTCAATTTGTAAACAATGTCTGTTAGAGGTTTTACAATTGGATAATTGCAATTAAGACAGCTCAAACCCTCTTTTGGAGACCACCCAAAACTGTATAAACTATTTTTCGATACAGGTATTTTTGCAAAATCCCCCATTACAATTGTGGTATCCCAGTCTTTAAATGGCAAAGGACCTATTACGTTCGCAAACACGCTCATTGTATCTGTACAGCCATTTTCATCATACTCTGTTACCAGGTATTTCTGTGATTGAGTGATCGTTGCCTTTGGGTTTTCAACAAGTGAATTGTCAAGTCCAAATGTTGGAGTCCAAGAATATTGATGGTTATTCTTAGGATTAACTACATATAATGCAGCTTTTTCACCCAGACATGCAGTATCGCCAACAGCACTTACAACAGGATTTGGGTAAACAATTGCAACCTTAGTTATAGAATCTTTACAGCCGATCGCTTTGTTGGCAACAAACAACTGTACATTGTATTTACCTATTGCATAACTATGTTTAGGATTTAACTCTTTTGTTCGGGTCCCATCACCCAACTGCCATTCAAAAGAATCATAACCCTTGGATTTA
>JACMRH010000082.1 GCA_014376535.1 Cytophagales bacterium
GTAGCCTATTTAAGAACTTTATCTCCGATAGAAAATAATATTCCGAATCTTCCGCAGATTTCCCAATGAACCTGATAATCACTACCATTCCACGAAAAGCGAATCCAGTTAAAAAACCTCACCCCTCTGATGTTCTAGAATATGGCAAGTATTTAGTGGATGCAGCTGCTTGTGCTGAATGTCATACCCAACAGGAAAAAGGACAAAAAGTAAAAGGAATGGATTTTGCAGGAAGATTTGGATTTTCCTTACAAAATGGATTTGTTCTTTTGGCTAATTTCACTACTCGCGAAACTGGTTTATTAAACTATAGTAAACAAGCCTTTATAAATAGATTTAAAATTTATGCAGACAGTTCATATGTAGATCCGATGGTAGAAGAAAATGGATTTCAAACTGTTATGCCATGGAAAATGTATGCAACTATGACATAACAAAATTTAGGTGCAATTTTTGAATAGTTAAGAACATCAACGCCAATTGACAATAAAGTAATACGTTTTATACCTAAAAACTCAATATAATATAGCACATTTCGAACATTTTTGCGTTCAAAATGTTATTTAATAATAGCTTATTATGAAAATAACCATAGTTTCAGCCAGTACCCGGATAGAACGTGAAACCCATAAGGTGGTATTAGGATTATCAAAAAAAATCACATTAACCGATGGACTGGATCCGCTTATTCTTGATTTAAAGGAAGCAAAACTTCCCATGTTTACCGAGATAATGTCCAAGCTTCCGGAGCCGGACGCACGGATAAATGATGTTTATGAAAAACTAAACAGTGCTGACGCTTTATTATTTGTCAGTCCTGAGTACAATGGAAGTTATTCTGCACCATTAAAGAATATGGTTGATTTTTATCCCAAAAGTACTTTTTACAGAAAGGCAATTGGTATTGTTACTGTAAGTTCCGGTCCTTTAGGTGGCATGCGGGCAGCCATGCAATTGCAACAATTTATTCTTGCTCTAGGCGCAATTACCTGCCCACAGATGTTATTAGTACCAACAGTTCAAAATAAGTTCGACAGTTTAGGAGAGCTAACCGATGAAAGTTTTACAAAAAGTATAGATTTATTTCTTAAAGAATTTATTTGGCTAGCAAATGCCCTGAAAAATGCAAAATAAAAGTCCTGGATAATTCCAGGACTCATGTTTATATCAATATTTTATGTTCTTATATTTATTCTTTTGGAAGTGCTTCTTTCACAACAAGTGCCCTTCCAAACTCTTCTTGATTGTTTAAGTTAGAAATTGCTGCTTTACCTTCAGCATCATTTGGCATTTCTACAAAACCAAATCCTTTCGATCGACCTGTTGTCTTATCCATCACTACTTTTGCAGACGATACTTCGCCATAAGCTTCAAACAGTTTTTTTAAACCGTCGTTCTGAACTTTAAAATTTAAATTGGCAACGAAAATATTCATAAAACACTGATTAAATTACACTTAATACACCCCTTAATACTTGAAATTAAAAAAAAAGTTACGAATGGCACACTTTTCTCTTGTATCTAAGGAATTTATCTGTAACAAACATAATACATTGACGTTAAATTGTACAAATAACTTAACTTTTTTTTAAGCAGGTTGTTTTTGCCAAATCTAGAATATAAAAATGATGACCATAGAAAACATAAAAACGACGAAGGTGATGTTGGTTGATGATTCGGATACTGATTTATTTATAAATGAGACAATGATCAAATACGCTCATTTTAGTGAAAATGTAATTAGTTTCACATCACCTACAAAAGCACTTGAGCATTTGAAATCATTCAATGAATCAACACCTCTTGAAGAAATACCTGATATTATATTCCTCGATATAAATATGCCTCTTTTAAATGGTTTTGAGTTTATCAGAGAATATCAACATTTGTCGAAACACGTTAAAGATAAATGTAACATAGTTCTGTTATCTTCAACATTTAATGTGAATGACATTCAAAAGGGTTCGGAAAACAAAGATGTTGTTGGGCTTATTGCTAAACCGCTCACATTGGAAGTTTTGAATGAAATGATGGGTAAATAAGTCTTATGTCCAAGTTTGAAATTGCAATTTCCAAGATTGATGAATACAATAAAAAGGATCCAAATATTGTTTTGGATAAGGGAAAACAATTTCAAAAGGAATATCTGGACTCACTAAGACAAAGCACTTGGCTTGCCAAATTAAACCCTTACGCTAGTGAGGAACTAAAAATTGCAGCCAGGAGCCAGCATATTGGCAGATGGGAAATACCTCGAAATTTATATCCCGAAACAAGAACTGGTTATTTAACCTGGAGATCAGACCTAGCTAAGTTTCATGCTGAAACAACCGCGGGAATTTTAAAAGTGGTGGGATACGAACCAGAATGTATTGAAAAAGTTAAAAATCTCAATTTAAAAAAGAGCATAAAACTAGATCCTGAAGCACAAATGCTTGAAGATGTTTTATGCCTTGTTTTTTTAGAATTTCACATTTCTGATTTTCATGTCCAACACTCTAGAGAGAAAGTGATTAACATAATTCAGAAAACCTGGAAAAAAATGGGGATCCAGGGTCGTGAATTTGCTCTCAAATTAAACTACAAGCCCGAAGTGCTATCTATTTTAAGTGAAGCCCTGGAATTATAATTATACAGTCATTATTTCTGCATCTTTTTTGGATAATACTTCATCCACTTTCGAAATATATGAATCTGTTAATTTCTGTACTTTCGCTTCGGCATCTTTTATTTCATCTTCAGAAGCTCCGTCTTTCTGAAGCTTTCTCAATTCTTCATTTGTTTCCTTTCTGATAGAACGAACTCTAACTCTGGCATTTTCACCTTCAGTACGGGTTTGCTTTACTAAATCTCTTCTTCTTTCTTCAGTAAGAGAAGGTATATTAATACGGATAATCTCCCCATCATTCTGAGGATTAAATCCAAGGTTACTATCCTTTATAGTTTTTTCAATAACAGAAAGCATAGGTTTTTCCCAAGGTTTAATGACCAAGGTACGAGCATCTGGTGTGGTAACGGAGGCAACCTGTGACAAGGGCGTCATAGAACCATAATAATCCACTGAAAGGCCTTCCACCATAGAAGGTGCGGCGCGACCTGCCCTAACTTTATTTAATTCAAATTGTAAATGCGTAATGGATTTATCCATTGAATCTTTTGCATCGTCTAAAAAAAACTGAATCTCTTCCATCTATTTATATTTCAGTATTTTGTGTTACATCGTAACAAGTGTACCAACTTCTTCTCCTTTTACCAAAGCCAGGAGATTGCCTGTTTTGTTCATATCAAACACAATAATTGGCAACCCATTTTCTTTACAAAGCGTAAAAGCTGTCATATCCATCACATTCAAGCCTTTTTCATAAACTTCATCAAAAGAAATAGTTTTGAATTTTGTGGCACCTGGGTTTTTTTCAGGATCAGAAGAATAAATTCCATCAACCCTGGTTCCTTTTAAAACAGCTTCGGCTTCAATTTCGATTGCCCTCAAACTAGCAGCAGAATCGGTAGTAAAATACGGATTTCCAGTACCAGCACCGAATATTACAACCCTACCCTTTTCCATGTGCCTGACTGCACGTCTCCTTATAAATGGCTCGCACACCTGGTTCAATTCTATAGCAGACTGAAGTCTTGTATGTACACCTAAACTTTCCAGTGCTCCCTGCAATGCCATACCGTTAATGACAGTTGCAAGCATACCCATATAATCACCCTGAACTCTTTCTATTCCTATTTTCTCAGCATAAGATCCTCTGTAAATATTGCCCCCACCAATTACAATGGCAATCTCGATACCGACATCTACAACAGTTTTTATTTCTTGTGCATATTGTTTTATACGTGTAGGATCTATACCGTATTGCTGTTCTCCCTGAAGAGCTTCACCGCTTAATTTGAGTAATATTCTTTTATACTTCATTTGCTTATTTTGCAGCCCGGCAAAGCTATTAAAAATAAAGAGACTTATAAAAGACATAAAATCGAAAAACTGGTTTTTTTAAACCGTTTGAGAAACTTTTTTTCTTGTATTTTTGAAACCAATAAGCTCCATGAATTTTTTAAAAGGATTAACTGAAATTGAATTTTATGCCATTATGGCTTTTGTAGGTCTCTATGTCCTATATTTAATCAAAATCATTTATTTATCTGTCCGGATAAGAAGTAGTTTCAGGTATGTTTTTGTGAAGCTGGTTATCCGCACTTTATACTTTTCTCTAATAATAATTTCTTTAATGGCCCCTTCCTTTGGAGATATAAAAAAAGAAATAAAAGCTGTTGGAAAAGATATCTTTATATGTGTTGACCTGTCTAATTCAATGAATGCTAATGACATTCAACCTACAAGATTAGAAAAACTTAAAAGCGAGCTAAAAAACATAGTTTCTGCTTTTAACACAGATAGGCTTGGCCTTATCATTTTTTCTACTGATGCATTTATGCAATGTCCTTTGACGTATGACCAAAGTGCCTTATTTCTTTTTATTGAAACTTTAAGCACAAAATTAGTCCCGCAGGGAGGAACAGATTTTGGCCCTCCCATGGAATTGGCATTAAAAAGATTGAACGATCCATCAAATACTACTGGAAGCCAACAAGCTAAATATGTGATCCTCATAAGTGATGGTGAAGACTTTGGAGAGGACACTAAAGATCAGGTTTCCAAAGTAAAAGATTCAGGAATTAAATTATACACATTAGGCATTGGTACAAAGGAAGGCGGTAAAATTCCTGTAGGGAATCATTTTAAAAAAGATGATGAGGGAAATATTGTCATTACGACATTAAATAGTTCAGACCTAAAGGATATTGCCAATTCAACCGGTGGAAGTTATTATGAAATAAGTGAAGGAAGAAATGATGTTAAAAAATTAGTATCCGATATGGATAAAATTGAAGGGGAAGTACGAGAAACTAAAAATATTGATTCCAGTTCAAACAAATACCTGTATTTTCTCTTTGCAGCACTTTGTCTGGTTTTATTCGATGTTCTTATTACTATAAACGTTATTAAAATATGATGCTAAGATTGTTGTTATTATTGGTTGTAATCAATCTTAAAGCGGGGTTAGATCCGTTAAAAACCAGGTATGCGAACCAGGCAAAGCAACGGGCAGAAAATGCTGTAGCCTCTAATGATTACAAAACCGCTATTGAAGCTTACAATTATCTACTTGATACCCTTAAAGTAAAAGATGACAAGGCATTGTTGAACCTTGCCCATGCCCATATGAAAAGAGCAGATTACAACAATGCCATAAGCAGATATACCGAAGCCACCAAGACTACAGATACCAAAATAAAATCTATAGCATTTCAGCAACTTGGAATCCTTCAATCAGAAAGAGGAAACAGAGAGGAAGCTAAAGATCATTTTAAAAGCGCTATCAAATTTGACCCGGCCAATACACAGGCAAGGTTCAATTATGAATTAATGGTTAAAAATAAAAACAAGGACATTCCAAAATCTCAGGATAAACAGCAAAGACAAAAAGAAGAAAAGAAAAAA
>JACMRH010000005.1 GCA_014376535.1 Cytophagales bacterium
TAAAGCCCATTTCTTCAAGGGCTTTGTTGATGCCTTCCGATAAGGAAAGCTCTGCAAAGGTTGTGATTGACATTATTTTAATGGTTATCGCCTTTTGGCTAAGCCATCAAAAACTTGTGAAGCACGTTTGATATCTTGGCCCTTAAGGCGGAATTAAGCCCACAAAGGTAACTAAAAAGACTTTAATACTTAGATTTGCAGTTATTTATGTTTGAACAGTAATAACTGAAAATGGATTTGGCAAGCATAAAAAATTGCCAACAACCTGTAAACCAGTTGATTATTAATTGTTAATTATTAATTAAAAAAAGTTTGGCCCGAAAGAAACTTCAGAGATTTGAGCAAAATTCGCAGAGTGAAAATGTAATTGAATTTGGAAAGAAATGGTATACTACTATAAAAGGGAAGTGGAATGCTGAATTTTTCAAAAACAATAATTCAATAACTCTTGAACTTGCCTGCGGACGGGCGGAACTAACTCTGGCATTCGCCAAAAATTATCCTGAGAGAAATTTTATCGGAGTTGATGTAAAAGGTGCGAGACTTTGGAAAGGAAGCCAAACAGCTATTGAAGAAGGGTTAACAAACGCCGCTTTTCTAAGAACTTCTATTCAATACATGGAAGAGTTTTTTGTAGAAGACGAAGTAACGGAAATCTACATCATGTTTCCGGATCCACAACCTTTAGATTTTCAGGAGAAATACCGTTTGACCAGCGAAGGATTTTTGAATCTTTACAAAAAGCTCATTATTCCAGGTGGTAAAATCCATTTGAAAACAGATAATGCACCGTTGCACCACTATACTGTGGACATGGTAAAAAGATACGGTGGGAAAATTTTATTTGAAACTACTGCGTTTTATGATTCAGAACTGAAAGATTCTCATTTTGGGATCAAGACAGTTTATGAAGAGATGTTCACTTCAAAAGGCGAAGTAGTACATTATGTTATATTTACAATTAGTTAACCTGAACCCGGGATAAATTCTTAAGATACGGCTTTCCTTTAACCTAAAGTCGCCCCTTCGGATTCTGAGTATGGAGCAGAGAATTTAGAGGGGTTTTAATAGAAATCTATATATACCTATTAATTTAACCTCTATCCCTACCCTTCTTACTCGATGCGCAACATCCCAAACGGGAAAGGCTGATCTATAAGTTATTGATTTTCAACATATTTAATAATTTCTCATCTGAGTTTGGGTTAATTAGAAAAGTAACCTTATCTGATAATAGTGACTGCTCCACTCATTTTAGGCTTCTGAAATTGGGTATCTTCATGTAACTCAATTACATAATAATAAGTCCCGGTTGGCAAATCAACACCATTTGTCGTGCCATCCCATTCATTTCCTTTACCATATGGGTTAGCTTTAAAAACCTGTGTTCCCCATCTGTTGTATAAATATACTTTTGCATTAGAATAAGTGTCAATCCCTTCAATATGCCATTTGTCATTCAATCCATCTCCATTTGGTGTAAAGGCGTTCGGGACTATAACCGGTGGCAATGCTTTTACATGGGCCAGGGCAGTTGCAGGGCAATAAGCTCTACCCTCACCCGTCGCTACTTTAAGTATGTAGTAAAAATCACCCCCTATAACAGGCGGAGTAATGGTAACTACTAGAGGGTTACTGGTTGTGGAAAGGTATTCTTCAGCACCCCATTCTATTTGGGTTAAAGAGTCAGTTGGATTATTGTTAACAAGACCTATCAGGGAAACTGTGGGATTTACGGCCAGTTCAATGGTTATATCTTCTGGAATAATTTGCAAAACAGGTGAATCGTAAATTTTTACAGCTTTGTCATATGAAGAATCGGCTGGGCATACTTTGTTATCTATTTTAACCCTATACTTACCTGATTCCCAGCTATTTGTTAGTTTAATACAATTAGATGTGACAGATGTTTTAATATCATCCTTAAACCACTGATAGGCAACATTGCCCTTAGTCTGATGTACACACAGCTCTATTGCATCGCCGGTACAAATACTGTCAGGTTGAAATTTATTTTCTTTAAAAACTGTTGTGTCCGGATCAATATAGCCATCAATGTTAAGTGAAGCAGGAATTCCGTTCCCTGAAAAACATCCACTTATAGGATCGCCTGTTACGTTTAGCTCTATTTTATCACCATCAAGTAATTCCCCAACATTTACTGGAAAAGTATTTACAATTGATGATGGTTGAGAATTTCCAGCTGTACCATCTTTATGTATAATCTTAAAAGCAAAAGTTGCTCCTGAACCTCCATTGGGCGTAGATCCGGTATAAACTAATGCGTCTTTAGGTAAACAAACTTTTTCTATCCCAGTTAAGTTTGCTTTGACCGGAACGGCCTCAATTATATCTATCACCTTTGTTTTGTCTACTCCAAGGCCGCAATTGTTTTTCAATTGTATTTTTAATTTTACCGAAGGGAACTTAGATGTTATATCTGTAGCATTTAATGCGGTAGTTAATGAATTTAAAGGAGTAGTAGAAACTGGCAACCCTCCTAAAGTCCATATGGTTTCAGTTGTATTAAACTGAGATTGGATAGTGTAATTTTTAACTCCAGTCACAGATTGACACAGCAGGCTATCACCTTTAATATCGCCAGTAAATATTCTTGGAGTTAGGTTTATATCTACGATTTTGGTTAAAATATTGGCACTTTTTCCACACTCATTGCTAGCAGTTAGCGTAATAGTCACCTGGTCTTGGTTTAAGGTTGTAGAAGAAGATCCAAATTTCATTTCTACCCATTCCAGGTTATCAGTTCCCAGAATTTTGGCCTGTCCAGTTGCACTTGGAACGTTCTGCAAAACATTCCAATCGTAAGATGCAGCACCCAAAATATTAACATTTAAACCATTTGTCAGGGTTGCTTTATAATGTGCAGTGTCTCCTTCACACAAGGAGTTTTTGCCGGAAATCGGATCTAGTTTTGGAACATCTCCTATTTTAAAAGTAGCAGTAGCTGTAGAAGGTGGGCACCCTAATATATGGGGATCAATAGCCCATTGAGCATCGGCTAAACCCTCGTTTGAAGGAGCTAATGAAACTGTATTAATACTCCCAATGATTGTTGATGTGGATGTGCTGCTCCATGTTGCGGTCTCTGTGCCTTTTAAACCTGTAGAAGGCAATATTGATGATAACGTATAAGCCACACCGGCACATAAAGGAACGTCTAATGCATTGGTAACCTCTTTAGAAAGGTATGCACCACCGCTGATGCTAAATCTTGCATCTGTACTTTTACCTTTTTGGTTTACTTCTAATGGCGCTGAAGGAGCTTTGCATAAATGATTATTAATGGTCCAAGTTAAATTGGTAGTTCCAACATTGTCTAATTCCTTTAGATTGGTTATGAACCGGTTTAAATTTTCAACAGTTCCCTGACCATTAACCAGGTTCCAGGTTCCGGTAGCTGATGGTTGTAATGGTTTATTCCCCTCAATTTTTACCTGGCTGGCACAAGTGTTAATCGGACTGTTCAATACTGATGCAACCTGTGCTTTCTCATACACAATTATTTTTACTGTTTTATAAGAAGAGTCATTTAATAGTGGCGACTTTACAGCATAACGAAAAACCAACTCTACCTTACCAGTGTTTGGAGGAAAGTTTACAGAATTGATTAAAGCAATTTGAGTTGAATCGTTTCTTAAAGTAAATGTAATTGGTACAGAAGGTGTTGAACTTACAAATGACCATCTTGAAACCTCTTTGGTAATTAGTCCATTACCTATAAGTTTATAGGGCAACCCAGTTTCACACAACGAATCGTCCTGGGCGTTGGCTACTGTGATATTTTTTCTTTCAATATTTAAAGTTGCAATATTTGGCGTACACCTTCCCTTAGTATCCTTTACTGTCCAGGTCAGAATGGATTTATCATCATAGTTCATTCCAGAAACCGAATTTGATGAAGAATTTATTGGTGAATCTAATTTTCCAATCGAATTTAATGCCCAAGCTCCACTATAACCCGTCGTAGCAGGAGTTGCAGATATTTTCAAAACCAAATCGTTGAAAGTCCAGTTTTCAGGTTTACTGCTCGTAACTTTGATAGGTGCGAGTATTTCAGCAAATGGTGGAACCACCAATGAAACTTTTACTGTCTTAGAAGTTGCATTATCGCACAGTCCAGAACCTGCATAAGCTTTTCTTCTGTAGAATAAATCCTTTGCCGGAACAGTAGCAGGTGTGTATTCCAGGTTTGAAGCAGATTTAGCACCCAGACTTGTCCAGTTCGTAGAGCCATCATCTGAAACTTCCCATTCATACAATATTGGAGGTGTAGTTCCTCCAGTTGCTGGAGAAATGCTGGTAAATTTTGGTGGTATGGTGGTTCCGTCTTTACATACGGAGGTATCTTTACTAATCTCACCAGCTGTCATCCCACCTGATACTTTTACTTCAATCGCTGAAGATGTATGCGTGCATTTGCCCAGAGTAGCAATTCTATGAAAGAAAAAGGATTTTGTTGTCCCAGAAGCAGTGTTAGTTAAGGGGTTAGAAGGTAAATCCTTTGAAGTTCCACCAGAAACTGGCGTCCAAGGCCCGGATGCTAAATCCGACTGCTCCCAAACATATGTTGCGTTTAAAATGGCCAGTCCAGTAACCACCGGAGCATTTCCTGAACAAATAATAGGAGAAGTTGTAGATACGCTATTTTGTGCAGCGGTTATAGGCTGATCTACTTTTATGGTGACAGCTTTGCTTATGCTATCAGCACAAAAACCGCCCTTAGCTTTTGCTATCCTTCTGAAATATGTTGTTTGTGTGAGACCAGTTGGCGTATATGATGCACTTGTTCCTGCAACATCTGTATATCCGGAAGTTATACTTGTTGTTGAAGATTGCCATTGATAGGCAGGTGAATCAAGGTCTCCGGTCAATGTTTTGGCAGCATCCTGCGAAAGTGCTGCAGATGTACCGCCAGCACATATATTCTGGTCGGCAGTAATTGCATTATTCTTTATTTTGGAATTAACCTTTATAGTAACGGTTTGCTCCAACTTACAGGTAGCATTTCTAATTCCGATAACATAATCTCCTCCTAATGAAGTTATTACAGATGGTGCAGCAATATTGTATTTTGCATTACCATTAGTGCCACCATTTATAGGAGGTGTGCTCTTCCAGAGTTCTGCATTGGACGTTTTATTTATTACGTAGAATTCAAAATTTTTATCTGTTAATGCAGCTGCTGGGGCTGGCCAATTGCCTGAAAGGTTTAAGGAAATTTGCGTTCCTTCACAAGCATTCACAATACCTTTGTCTACAACTGTCGTCGCTCCATTTTCTACTTTTATTGTTGTAGGCGTGACACAAAGAGGACAATCAATTGTAGCCTCTATGGGGTCAGAGACAGAATAATTCCGACATGGGTTTAACAAATTGAAAGTAGAACCCGGAGCTGTAAGCGTGGCAGAATTTGCTGCTGCGACTACTCTAAAATAAACTTTATTACCGTTGGACAACTCAGGTATTTTCAATGATTTTGGATCTGGAATTACAACA
>JACMRH010000083.1 GCA_014376535.1 Cytophagales bacterium
ACTTTTGATTTTGCTCCTGTTAAGAGAAATACAGGATTATATAATTCCAAAACATGATACAAGAGGTGGTGAACAATGATAAACAGCATTAACACAATTCTCAGCAACTCAATGTTAGATTGCCTTTTATTCTGATTGCCTTCCCCGGATTTTATATCAGGTTTTTTCATTTAAAATATTTTCTATTTTAGAAAAAAGGAGATTTTCTGGAACATTTTCAAATAAAAAGCTATTTTTTTTAATTTTATCGTCACTCCAATCCCACCATTTTAATTGTAATAGCATGGCAATTATTTCTGTAGAAAATCTCTCTTTGATTTTTTTTGCAGGAACTCCACCCATTATACAATAAGGTTCAACATCTTTATTTACAACCGCTCCTGCGGCTACAATGGCACCGTTTCCTATTGTAACACCGTGTTTAATATATGCATTCGCTCCAATCCAGACATCATGGCCTATAGTGATAGGCGCAAACTCCTCAAATGAATTATTACTAACGAAACTATGTCCTGACGCGGAAGCTTGGGTATAAAACTCAGGGGAAGTACTTAAACGGTTTGCAGGATGGTCGCCATGTCCAAAAATGACTCGAGGACCTATGGAACAAAAGTTTCCAATAGAAACATGATAAGCTAAAACTTCCTGAGCAAAATAAGAATGGTTACCTATAGTACATTGATGCATTACTGATCTCTGGCCTATAGAAACAAAACTCCCTAATTTAGAAGATGTGATAACAGACTGTTCAGAAATTCTGCAGGATATCCCTGATTTAATAGAAACACAAATAGTTTCTTTGCCTTGATTGTAATTACTGCCTACCTCACTATCTATTAATTTCCCTCCAGAATCAATTATAGCCTTGCCATTTATAATACAACTTGAAGTTATAAGTGAACTAAAAGATATAGATGAATGTGGAAAGCGAAATCTTTGTATAACGTACCTGATTAGCTGTTTCATTTTAATCAGCGAAAGCTAAGGTAAAGGGCCTTAATAATAATAATTACTTTGAAGGGTTGTTTGAATATTGCACTTATATATGGCAAAACTGTTAATTGCGGTGGAGAATATAAAAGGTTAATTTCTGACTTTTGGAGATACGCTTTTAATTCCCTTTCCATTCCATGTATAACAAATAAATGGCTTAATTTAACATATACCTCTCTATGTTGTTTTGTCATTAACCATTGCCTGGTATTTGATACTATAGATGAGGGGTTCATAAAGTAAGAAGACCCAATATTTAAGGTGGAGCCAACTTTGTACTGTGCCGAATATCTTATCATAAAATCCAAATCATGATATATAGAGAAGGATTCATCATAAAAATTTAAACTGTGCATTACCTCCCTTTTAAACATTTCAAAACGATGTAAATGTCCGTTCGGGAAATCCTGGATAATAACATTTTTAAATATATCACCTTCTGGCAAAAAATTTGTTGCCCACGTTTTAATTAATTGCCCATTGTATTCCCGAATATCAAAGTTTGAATAGACAACATCCATTGAGGGTTCGATTAAGAATCTTTCAACTTCCTTTTCAATCTTGTTGGGATAGTAGGTATCATCTCCGTCCAGATAGGTTATAAATACACCATTGGCCATCCTAAAACCTGTATTTTTATTTTTTGGAATTCCAACGTTTACCGGTTGGAGAAAATATTTTACCTTTTCTGGATATGCTTCTGAAATAAGTTTGATCCACTCCCGACTTCCATCTGTAGAATAGTCATCTACTATTATTATTTCGATATTCTTGTAAGTCTGTTCTTGTAAAGATTCAAAAGCCCGTTTCAACAGCTTATTTTGGTTATAGCTTGTTAAAACAATAGAAACTAAAGGGGCGCTGTTAAAATCAAAAATCATTGAAACTTTGTGTTAGAAGTATTTTCAGTTGCAAAACAGATGATTAGCATCTATTTAGAAACAATTCTTTTTATTTCTTCCAGATATGCTCTTCCAAACTTTTTTTCCGGCTCAAGATAATTGCCTTCTGCCCATTCATTCCATGCTTTTAGAAATACAATTTTATTTTGATCCTTCCTGTTCTGTACTGCGTTTACACAAAATTCCAGCATTTTGCCAAAAAGTGTCGGATTTGAATTTTGAAAAACTAAAGCCCTCTTACCACTTCTGGGTGAATGATCCCAGTTCGGTATAGCAACCGGGTATTCTTGTGGTCCATATTGCATTGATAAAGCACTTTCTACCAGCTTATGATATTCATAAACTTTAGGGATGCTTTTCCATTTTGATTTTAAGTTTGTAAAACTTTCACCAAATAAACGATAGCTAAGTTTATCTTTCCAGGCAAGAGGAAAAGCTGCTATCAAAGAATGTGGAGTATGATTAGTACTGGCATCTAGTCCTAAGTCCTTTAAATCCTTTTCAAAAACTCCCATTCCTATAAAATGAAAGCCATCAATCCCTTCTTTTTTAGCAAGTTCCCTCCAGGCATCTGTGAAAGCCTTGCAATCAGGAATGTCTTTGGGTGCAAAAACAGAAAACAAAAGTTTACCGTCTACTTTTATATATCTAGGATCTTTAAAAGCAGGTATTAATGCATAAAAATGATTTTCCCAATCTTCTTTGCCAGGATATGTCTGCTCAAAAATTATTTTTTTAGCATCGCCAACCCAAATGGCACTCCATGAATGATTTGCCCAGCAAAGGCAAAATGGAAAATCAGGTTCTCCACTTTTTACTACCTCTTCAAAAGGTCTTTCAAGAACTCTTTTGCCTCCAAACCAGTAGTGCCAGTAGCAGAATCCTTCTATCCCATACTCTCGTGCCAGGTCTGCTTGTTCTTTACGTACTTCCGGAACCCGAAGATCATAATAACCCAACTCTGTCGGAAGGTGTGGCTGATAGTGGCCCTTAAATAAGGGCTTGGCTTTTGCAACGTTTGTCCATTCTGTAAAACCTTTGCCCCAGTGCTTGTCATTTTCAGGTAAAGGATGAAATTGAGGAAGGTAATAAGCTATAAGTCGGGCTCTTGTATTCAATGCCAGTTTCCGGTTTTTTTGAGATCTTAAAGCTAAAACAAGTTAATGAGAATAAGAAAATATAAAATGTTGGTGGTTTAATGGAGTTGGTTGCATTATGGAGAATGGCTACCTCCCACGATCCCGGCCTTTGGCCGTGATATCCCCCTCCAAAGGGGGACTTTGGCCGCTGGAATTTTCGATAGCCTATTTCAATTGCGAAGAATGTTAAAAAAGGAGAATATTGATGCCGGCTAAATGTCCCTCTCGGGAGATATATATTCTTGGCGCAGTCAAGAATCGGGAGAGTTAGACCTTTCAATAGCAGCCATCCTGTCTGGAATAGGGAAGTCCTTATTGAAAATAGAGAAGCCCCTATTTACAATAAAGGTTGAAGTTGCTTGCAATAGCGTCAACCTTGTCAGATACAGTGATCGCGCTATTTAAAGGAAGGAGTTCCCTGTAAATAATAAGGACTGTCCTGTATAAAACAGGGCGGTCTTTATTTAAAATCAGCTTGTTCCTAATAAAAGGTTAGTTAACGCTGGTTACGGAAGCACTCGCTTTTTTTGTGTTTGTTTGAAAGCGTGCACTAAGGTCATCGTAAATCTCTTTCTCACCTGTCACATTCAGTTTTGATGCTGATTTTATGGAGTTATATAAGGTGAGGGCAGATATGTATGCCTCGCTGCCAGCTACAGTCATAGTATCGTCAATCGCTTTCAGGATTTGGGCCAGTGGATTGTAGATTTTTTTAAGTGTATTGACAGCGTCAATATCCATTTTCATTTCTGCCACATCTACATAACTGGGTACCAGGCTGGGTTTTTGAACTCCATAGTCAGAAGCTTTGATCACGAACGGCATCGACCTGTCTTTGATTTTGGGAAGGGCTAGTTTTTCATCGTCTGTTATTTCTATCAAATAGGGTAAAAGTTTTGTTTCAAGCACTGTAAGCCCCCCATATTTAGGACAGGTTGTAAATATAC
>JACMRH010000084.1 GCA_014376535.1 Cytophagales bacterium
AACAGGTTAGAAAATATAGAAACCTACATGTGAATTTTTTATTAAATTCGATAGTCGTATTAATAGTTAAATAGTTTTTTTACTAACATTTATTGTTGAAAAATGAAAAAAAAGTTACTCCTCAGTTTTATATTTTCACTCTTCTGTTTTTTTATTTTTGCTCAGGATTTTTCTAATAAGGGGAAAGATTTTTATTTATGTTTCCCTCAACATGTTCCAAGTGGAGCAGTGCCTGCAAAGTTGAGTATTTGGATAACTTCCGATAAAGCAAGTTCAGGAACTATCACGATGCCAAATGGAGCATTTTCTTCCACTTTTAATATTTCTGCAAATGGATTAGCAGAAATTAGTGTTCCAAATATCATAGGTACATATATCACAAATGCTGAATCTAGTAATGGGACTACCAATCAAATTTTAAAGAAATCAATTCGTATAAAAGTAAATATTGGTCAACCTCCTGTTGTGGCTTATGTGCAGCAGTATGGAGCAGCAAGAAGTACAGCCTCGCTATTGCTGCCTACCACAGTTTTAGGAAGAAAATATTTTACGGTTAGTTTTACTCAAAATGGAACGAATAATGGAGCAAATTTGGGCAGATCTCAATTTCAAGTAATTGCTACTAAGGATAATACTATTGTTACAATAACACCTCGTAAAAATGGTGTAGTTGGAACTCCTTTTACAATTACATTACCACTGGCTGGAGATATGTTTCAATATCAATCAAATGATGCAACCGCTGCAACTCAAGATTTAACAGGTACTTTTATTGAATCTGTTGCATCAGGATTTGGTGGTTGTTTACCTATTGCTGTATTTTCCGGTAGTTCAGCCTTAACTATTGGGAGACAAACGCCAACTGCTTGTAATGGAGGTTCTTTTGACCCAATTTTACAACAATTATATCCCACCAACACTTGGGGCAAAAATTTCGGTTTAGTACCTTTTGCGAATTACCCTAGTGGTGTTCCTTATAGAATTTTGGCTTCAGAAGATAACACTAATATAAATATAAATGGTGCCTTTGTTGCAACAATAAATAAAGGTCAATTTTATCCTGCAGGTTTCACATCTACTCCGGCCACTTTAATAAATCCTACCAATATTTCTGCTGATAAGCCAATTTGTGTAATTGAATATGCGCAAACTGCAGGTTGTGCAGGAAATATTGCACCTGGGAATAACCAAGGTGATCCAGATATGGTCATATTGAATCCAATAGAACAAAATATTTCGGACATTACAATATTTTCTACAAAACAAGAAGTTATCAGATCTCAATGGGTTAATGTACTTATTAAAACTTCAAGCGTTCCGAGTTTTAAAATTTCAAGAAATGGAGGTCCATTATTACTACCAACTGCAACGTGGCTACCTTTTACAATGCTTTCAGGTTACTCATATTTAAGGCAACAATTAACAGCCCCGGGGTCTGGGCCAAATCCAATATCTGATTCATACAGATTGGTGTCGGATAGTGGATTTAATGCAACAGCTTATGGTCTGGGAGATTTTGAATCGTATGCTTACTCTGCAGGTACATATATTAAAGATTTATATCAGCAAATTAGTGTTCAGTCACAATATGGTATTGAAACTTCTCCATCTGTTTGTACAAATTCTCCTTTTAAATTTAGAGTATCATTACCTTATTGCGCAGATTCCATCAAATGGAATTTAAGTAATTTACCTGGTCCTCCTATTCCTTCCTTTCCTGTAACGCATTATACCAGTTGCGTGCAGGGTGCAGGCGGTCCTGATTCTACAACCGTTGTGAATGGGAAAACTATATATTGGTATGCATTGCCCAATTTTTATACTTTTGGCGTTCAGGGAATTTATCCTGTAATAATTACAACCTATAATACATCGGCAGCAAGTGAGTGTGGTACAGAGCAAGATATAGAATTTGACTTGGGTGTATATGATCCACCAACCGCCGGTTTTTCTCACAATCAACCTGGTTGCCTTAGTGAACCTGTTCAGTTTACAGATACCACACAAACGATAAAGCCCAATTATCAATGGAATTGGAACTTTGGTGATCCATCTAGTGGTCTATTAAATACATCTACTGCACAAAATCCTAATCAT
>JACMRH010000085.1 GCA_014376535.1 Cytophagales bacterium
GATGACCTAACCACTTTTAAACTATCTGAAGAAAAAGTATGGAAAAGTATGCCAAGTGTAGCCTGGATTCAGGAATCATGGAGTGAAGGAGCAAATATGACGCAACCTGGGATATTTTTGATTTCTAGGGAACTAATTAATGAAACTGGGTTATGGAACGAAAGCCTTTCTAAAGGGCCGATGGACGATATGGAATATTACACCCGTATAATCTTAGCTGCTGAAAATGTTGAGTTCAGCCCAGACAGTGTTTTAATGTATCGGTCGGGCATGAAAGGTAGTCTGTCAAAAAAAAAATCGGAAGAAGCGATGGCTATTGCGTTGAAAACAATCGAACTTTCTACTTCTCATTTAATGAAGCTGAACAGTGGTTTAACAAGTAAAAATGCCTGTTCTATACAGTATCAATTATTTATTTACAAGGTATATCCTTACTTTATGCCACTTTATCAAAAAGCCAAAATTCTTCAGAAACAATTTGGGACAAATAACAATGAGTTTGCGGAAGGTGGTTACACTAAAATTTTAAATGACCTGTTTGGATGGAAAATAGTGAAGTTAATTAAAAGTTGGGTGAAATAAATGGTTGAAAAAAAAACAATCTTATTAATCACCACTACCCACCTCGCTAAAAACCCTCGCTTGGTGAAGGAAATTGATGCTTTAAATAACGATTACAAGCTGGTGGTTATATTTTTCCAATTATTGGAAGAATATGTTGATTTCGATCAATCGATCATCAACAAGTATCCTCATGTTGAGTTTATAAAAATAAATTGGCTAAAAAAATATTACCCTTGTCGGTTCTTTTATACATTTCTACAAAAGCTACTGATCTTATTCAGGGAACTTAGCCATAAACATATCAATGTTGAACAGCTTTTTTTTTCCGGTTATTTACTTTTAAAAAGAAGATCCAAACAGGTTAAATTCGACTTTATTCATGGTCATAATCCAGGCAGCCTTGGCGTTGTTTATCATTTGGCAAAATGGAGAAAGAAGAAGTCCGGCTTTGATGCTGAAGACTTTCATAGTGGGGAGTACAGTAAAGATGATCCCAGAGAAGAAATCATCAATTCCATTGAAAGCAAATATCTCCCTAAGGTAGATTTACTGGTAGGCGCTAGCCCTTTAATCTGTGCAGCCTATAAAAAGAAATTTAGCGATCTAAATATTTCAACCATTAATAATTCTTTTCCTAAAAACCAATTCCATTCAGAAGCAGTGCCTGGGCAAAAAAATGAATTAAAGCTGGTTTGGTTTTCTCAGAATGTAGGTTTAGACAGGGGATTAAATGATATTTTAAATGCAATTAATCAAATACAGGATTTTAAAATATCATTTTCGATTATAGGAGCTTGTAGCTCTTCTATAAAAGAAACATTGAAAGCTTACGTTGAAACCGAACGCCATCAATTGACCTTCTGTGGTTTACTGAGTAATGAAGAGCTAAATTATAGCTTATCTAAATTTGATGTCGGTATTGCTTCTGAACCAGGTAAAGATATTAATAACTGTATTGCCCTTTCAAACAAAATCTTCGCTTATACGCAAGCAGGCTTGGCAGTTTTAGCTTCTAACACCCCTGCTCAAAAGTATTTTATGAAAACTTACACGGGGGTTGGTTGTATTTATACTGTTGGAGATACGGAAGGTATTAAAAATATCCTGAACAAGTGGTACAAAGACACTGTCCTTCTTACAAGCTGTAAAGAAACGGCAAAGCTTATTGGAGAAACGCTAATAAACTGGGAAATTGAAGCAGGTGTACTAAAAAAACTCATTGCAGAACAGTTAGCTCAACAAACTGATCAGCTCAACATCGCCATCACCGTTGACCCCGAAATACCTGTTCCGCCCACGCTCTACGGTGGTATCGAGCGGATTGTGTACTTATTAGTAGAAGAGCTAATTAAAAGAGGGCATTCAGTTTCATTATTTGCGCATCCCAATTCAAAAACATCCGCCAAACTGATTCCTTGGAGCGGAAAAAGAAGTCCGTCTTTTTATAATACTTTACAAAACAGTTTTAAGCTTTGGTGGAATTTCAGAAAGGATCAATATGATGTAGTACATAGTTTTAGCAGGTTGGCCTACCTCAGTCCAATTCTGAATAAAAAAGTGGCGAAA
>JACMRH010000086.1 GCA_014376535.1 Cytophagales bacterium
CGAGTAGGGTCAACTCTATAATTTTTTATCAAAGAATCAATTACGTCATGTACCTGACTAAGTGCAGAAGTTAACTGTGGCGAGTTTGCAAAATATGGGCTGTTAGTCCATTGGCCATAAGGTTCCTGAGGATATAGTACAAATCCATCGAATGTTCTGGGGCCAGTATAACCAGCTTTAAATACATTGTTTACAGCATCTAAATGTTCTTTGCCACCCCATTTTAATTGATAATTGTTGTCAGAACCTGCTTCTCCTCTACCATGAAGCATAATTACCAGTGGATATTTTGTATTAACATTTGCAGGTAAAGAATATTGAGTTGGTTTCAATAACCTAAAAGGCAGTTTTTGTATGGTTGGGCCGGGAAGAACTCTGGTATACTCATAAGCTTCATATTGTGAAGTATTAAAGCCAGCGTCTTTGGTTTGATTTATGGGGATTGATCTGATGTTGGAAACCTGGGCCATAGAATTTAAAGCCCCAACAGATAATAAAATTACTTTGAATATATATTTTTTCATAAAGCTAGACTGGTACTATATTTATATGAAGTAGAATATTATTAACACTAACGGTTTGATTATCAACTTATACAAATATAATTTCGTTTCCGTTCGGAAGAAAATCAATTATTGCTCAAATGGTACACAGGATTTTTATTAATGTGTTGCAATCACGCAGTTATGGATTTAAATCTTAAATCTTGGTGCCATAATTTGAATTCCAATTGTAATATTTGAACCGGGATTCTATTTACGAACCAAGTCTTATAACCAGATTTCCTTTACATAGTTTATAAATAAAGTTAATCGTATAGGTAAACTATTATTGAATGCATTTTATTAGGCTCAAGACGAAATTTTGCAGCCTATTGCTGATGTAACAAATAATAAAATATTTATGAAAAGAGATAAAAAAAAGGGGATTTGGTTATCCCAAATCCCTTAAAAAAAATAGAACTAAAAATAACTTACTTTCTTGCTGCCACAGCAGTTGATGTAAAATCACTAAAAACGCCATCAACTCCTAAGTCATAGAAATCTTTGTACTCTTTATGAGGATCACCAAAATATTCAGGTAATAATCTGCTTTCCTCATCTCTAAAAGTATATGCATGAACTACAAGGTTTCTTTCGTGTGCACGTTGAATAAGATTAGTTGGAGTTAATTTTTGCTTTGGTGATTTATTCAAATATGAAATTATATATGGTTTCCATGGACCAATACCGTTGGCATAAGTCTTCACAAAATCAAGTCCAGCATTAGTAGTCAAATATTCAAATGTTTCAGGCTTACCTGCTTTTGCAAAATCATAAGGTTTGTCATAAGGCGCAACCAAGGAAATTTTACCATCTTCTGTAACATCGTCAGCATCTATTAATTGCACTATTTTTACAGTCGATTTTGATCTCGCATATTGAAGATTACCAACCTCGAATGATTGAAGATATACAGGTGATTCAGCATTGTTCCATCCATTAGCAGAAAGCACCTTAAGTACTTTATCTGTGAGTTTGTATCCCATATCCTCATGGTAAGTAGGGTGCTTGGTCTCTGGATAAATACCAACTGTGCGCCCTTTAGCTATTGATTCACTCTTTACAAGGTCTATCATTTCCTGAAATGTAGGAATGGTATATAGACCGTCATATGCTTTAGATCTATTTGCCATAGGTTGAACCGCTCTTAATGTTTTTAATTCTGCCAACGTGAAATCACTTACGAACCAGTCATCTGCAACGTCTAACCCATCAACCTTTCTTGTTTTCATTCTTGAAGCAAACTCAGAATGAGAAGCAACATCAGTCGTGCCTTTAATATTTGGTTCATGACGGCAAACTAAAATGCTGTCTTTGGTCATAACTAAGTCAGGTTCAACAAAATCAGCACCGTTATCAATAGCTAATTTATATCCAGCTAATGTATGGTCTGGCCTTAATCCGGCATATCCACGGTGTCCGATAACTAATGGTTGTTGCCCGTTCAATGTTTTCCACTGGCTTGGTGTGGCATTGACGAGAGCAGGAGTTGCTGTAGGCTCAGGATCGGAACTTTTCTTTTTGCACGATTGACTTCCTAAAAGCGAAATTCCCGCAAGGATAAGGTATAATGGTTTTTTCATGATTTAAGATTTTGAACCACAAAAGAGAACATTTAAGGTAAATTCAGGGTTATGCGAGTATTATCAAAACAAAGGAATTGAGATTCTAAAATTATCTTTTTGTTCAAAAATCATACAAAGGTCAAAAAAAAACCCTGAGGTTTTCTCAGGGTTTTTTTTTGAATTTATGAAGATTATTTTTGCAATGCTGCTTTTAAATTCTGGTCAAGCGCATCTAAGAATTCTTCTGTATATAAATAGTGTGTTCCATGGTCTACTTTATTGCCATGAATACAAACTGCAAGGTCTTTGGTCATTTTACCTGATTCAACAGTGGCTACACAAACTTTCTCCAAAGTCTGGCAGAAATTTACCAATTCCTGGTTGCCATCAAGTTTACCTCTGAACTCTAAACCTCTTGTCCAGGCAAAAATAGAGGCAATAGGATTAGTAGATGTTGGTTTGCCTTTTTGGTGATCACGGAAGTGGCGGGTTACTGTACCATGTGCTGCTTCAGCTTCCATAGTTTTGCCATCTGGTGTGATTAATACAGAAGTCATCAATCCTAGTGAACCAAAACCCTGGGCTACAGTGTCAGATTGCACATCGCCATCATAGTTTTTACAAGCCCAAACGAAGTTACCGTGCCATTTCAAAGCAGATGCCACCATGTCATCAATCAGACGGTGCTCATAAACTATACCTGCAGTTTCAAACTGTGATTTGTAATCTTTTTCGAAGATCTCCTGGAAAATATCCTTGAAACGACCATCATATTTTTTCAGGATGGTATTTTTAGTAGATAAGTATAAAGGCCATTTTTTTGTAAGGGCCATTTTAAAGCAGGAATGAGCAAAACCTTTGATAGATTCATCTGTATTGTACATCGCCATAGCTACACCGTCTCCTTTGAAATTATAAACTTCATGAGAGATTTTTTCTCCATTTTCAGCTTCAAAGGTGATAGTAAGTTTTCCTTTTCCTTTAGTGACGAAATCTGTTGCTTTGTATTGATCACCAAAAGCATGACGGCCAACAACGATAGGTGCTGTCCAGTTTGGAACTAAACGTGGTACATTCTGACAAACAATTGGTTCACGGAAAACTGTCCCATCTAAAATATTGCGGATAGTTCCATTCGGAGATTTCCACATTTGTTTCAGTTTAAACTCTTCAACACGCTGCTCATCAGGGGTAATTGTAGCGCATTTAATTCCAACACTATATTTTTTTATCGCTTCTGCAGCATCAATTGTAACCTGGTCGTTGGTTGCATCGCGGTGCTCCATTCCCAGGTCAAAATATTTAATATCAACATCAAGGTATGGAAGCACCAATTTATCTTTGATAAACTTCCAGATAATCCGGGTCATTTCATCACCATCCAATTCTACAACAGGGTTGGCAACTTTAATTTTTTGAATAGACATACTATTAAGGAGTGGTTTTATAATTCTAGATGTGAATAAAGCTCAAAAATATAAAATTGTGGTTACAAACAATTAAATCCATGTACGATTTTAGATTTATGAGAAACGATTTAAGATGAACTGATGAAGTAAGATTTTAGTTTTAGGATTTAGTAATTGATATTGATGTGCTGGAAATCTAAGATCCTAAATGAACAAAAGCTCTAAAAAATTCATTATATAATGAGTGGCATTAAAGTCCAGCAATCGTAAATATATATGTTGTTTATAATGATTCTAAATTGACTAAAGTGATTAAAATCATTTTACTTAACAGCAGTTTGATCTAATTTTGCAATCTCCCTTCCCACAAGGATGAAATTCGAAAACTTAAAATCTGTTTATTCATCTTACAAAACTGCACCTGTAGAAATACGGGAAAAGTTTGCGCTTTCAAATGTGCAAACCAGTAATTTGTTGTTCAGATTAAAAGAAATGGGTTTGGTTTCTGAAGCCATAATCTTATCTACCTGCAACAGAACAGAGATCTATTATGTTACTGAAAACAATGCTGATCTTTCTTCTCAGCTGATTAGTTTATTGTTAATTGAAAAGGGCATTATAGATTCAGGTTTAAACCATCAGTATTTCAATGCTGTTGAAGATCATTTTGAAGCGGTCAACCGATTGTTTTCCATTTCAGCAGGTTTGGATTCCCAGGTTTTAGGCGATTTGCAAATAACAGGACAGGTAAAGCATGCTTACCAATTGTCTGCTGACGCCAACATGTCTGGCCCATTTATGCACCGGTTGATGCATACTATCTTTTTTACCAACAAAAGAATTGTTCAGGAAACTTCGTTTAGGGATGGTGCTGCATCAGTTTCATATGCTGCAGTAGAATTGACAGAATCAGTTACCGATCACATTTTAGAACCTAATATTCTTGTTATCGGAACTGGTAAAATTGGTGCTGATGTTTGCAGGACATTAAAAGATAAGAATTTTAAAAATATTTGCATTCTCAACCGTACTGTATCCAAAGCGGAAGAATTGGGATTGGAATTGGGTTTTAGTTTCGGAGGTTTAGAGCAACTTACAGATTGTATAGCCAAAGCTGATGTTATAATCGGAAGCGTTTCTGGCGAATTGCCCTTGGTAACCAAAAAACTTGTAAGGGAAATTGGCATACAGAACCACAAATATTTTATTGATTTATCAATACCAAGAAGTATTGAAACTGAAGTTGAAGAAATTCCAGGTGCTATATTATATAATGTAGACCATATTCAGAATAAAACGACTGAAGCTTTGCAAATGCGCCGAAATGCTATTCCAAAGGTTCAGTGTCTGATTGCACAATCTGCACAGGAATTCAATGACTGGACCAAGGAAATGGTTTTTTCACCTACGGTTCAGAAATTAAAGAATTCACTTGAGCAAATAAGACAGGAAGAAGTTGCCAGGCATTTAAAGCAGTTGACTGAAAAAGAAGCTGAGTTGATTGAAACAGTGACCAAGAGCCTGATGCAAAAAATAATTAAATTTCCTGTGCTTCAACTAAAAGCCGCTTGTAAGAGAGGTGAGCAGGATGAAATGATAGACATATTGAACGATTTATTCGATCTGGAAAGAACCACAAAGGTGGATAGTAAGTAACAATCAAGGTTTTACTCTCAAAGCAAAAAGCCCTGAAGGATCTCTCTTTCAGGGCTTTTTTAATGGTTCATTTGTTAATTTTTATGGACAGGTTACAGAAGTGCTGGTTAAAGTACCAGTGTCTCCTACAGTAACCTTCCAGCATTGACCATTTGGCGATCTCATAATTATACCTTGAGTTGCGTCTTCAAGATAAACTGCACCTTTAATGTGAAGTTGCGTTTTCGGTGTTGAAGTTCCCATACCGATGTTACCATCTTTATCTATGCGCATACGTTCTACACTTGCATTCGGGTCTATCGCATAATTTGCTCCGGTAAAGAAGGCAATGTGTGCATCTGAATCGAGATCATAGCCCATGGTAGACAAACCTATTCTTTCAGATCTCATAATGGCATAGCCTGCCATTGGTAAATTAGGAAAATATGATTTGCTGCTTATTCCAATATCAAAAGCATTCAAGTTGGTTCCTGTTCCTGAAAACATATGGAAAGCAGTTAAACCATCCTGTAGATTAGAGGTGTTATGAAGTCTGAGAAAAACACGGTCGGTTCCTGTAGCTTCTTTCATAATTTGTAATTGGGCATCTCCTGTAGATTCACCAATGCTAACTTTTCCACTAGAATAATTTACTCCATAACTATCATTTGTCCATTGACTTAAACCAGTAAATGAGCTAGCATCTTTGTAACCAATAACACCAGTGGCATCAGAAACTAGTATTTTCATTGCAGCATCGTTTAAACTAAGATCCTGAATCCTTAATTTTCCGTTCACATCAAGTTTTTGTGAAGGAGTTGTTGTTCCTATCCCAACATTACCATTATGTTCTATGCGCATTCTTTCTAACCCACCATTAGGGTCGGTTGTATTATTACTCCCTGTTACAAAATTTATGTATCCAGTAGCTCCAGCAGCTAATGGAACAGATTGTAATGAAAGCCTTTCACTGGCCACAGCACCCATATTGGAATTCAGAAGATTTGGAAAGTAAGATTTAGCAGCAGCAGATATTTTAATAGAATTTTGATTAGACCCTGTTCCAGAACTGATTGCCAGCATACCAAAAGAATCGTTAGCATCACTGGTATTGTTTATAACTACCATTTGTCTATCAGCACCTGTTGCTTTTTTCTCTATCCAAAGAAGGGCATTAGGGTTATCGGTACCAATCCCAACATTACCATTGTTATAATTAATGCCATTTGCATTTTTTGACCAAAGTCCAGATGCGAATGTTGAAAGGTCAACTGAATTTCCCTGTGATATTGAAAGTAAGCTTCCAGCCAGTGTCAATTTCTGATTTTCAGTTTCTACAGTTTTTGCGCTTAAAGCAAAAGGAACTGATTGTAGATCCGATGTTACATTTAAACTATAGCCATTTCCATCAGGATCAATTTCTGATTTAAGCAATTTTTTTGATGCATCGGTCCAGGCTATTCCGGCAAAAGTTCCACTTACCACTGTTCCTTTACCAACAGGAAGAACAAACAATCCGAATTGATTCGTTACAAGGCTGTGTGTTTCAGAATATAAACTTGTTTGTGTTCCCCCTGTTTCTGATAAAATGCTCAACCTTACCTTTATAGACTTGTTAGGAAGTGGATTCCCACTTAAATCCCTTGCAATACCCTGATAATTAAATGCTTGTGGAATCTGAGCCAATAAAGCCTGACTCGCAACCATAAGTAAAAATAAAATCTTTTTCATAATAGTAACAATAAGTTCAGTTTAGTTTTTAACAATTTTTGACACTTTAATAAGTTTATTATCTTCTCCAAACAGTTCCAGAGTGTACATTCCCGGATTTAGGTTCTCGATATTAAGTTTTGATTCAGAAGAGAATGCTTCCATAATTTTATTCCCTGAAATGGTAAATATAACTACCTTTTTTACTTCATCTCCAGTTAAATTCCAATGAATAAAATTAGTTACAGGATTTGGAAATACTGAAACTGCTTCTGAATCTTCCTTGAAATTTGAAACAGACAATGGTCCTGAAAGCTTTTGTGGTTGCAAAAATCCAGTGGTGTACGATTTGATATTCATAACCATTACTTCCCCAATGCTGAAGTCAAGTGCAAAGGATTTATTTTTTAAGGTGCCACCAGTGGTATTCAAAACATTTAAGTCTGGCCCACCTGCCATTGTAAATCCCGACCACAGTGCCATGAGGGTAATCATGTAAGTTTTTTTATTCATAATTTTTATGGTTTCCTTTTATGATGGGAAATCCGGATAAAAGGTTGCCGTTGAGATAAAATATTACAATCAGCCCAGGAATAAATTATAAAAATTGATCACTAACAAAAAAGTTATTATTAATAGAACATTATTCCCATTTGATTAAATTTGGTACCTGATAAACCGAATGCGCATATTCCTGCTCCTTTACCTCAAAATTACAATTGTATTTTTAGTTAAAAGTCAGCCTGTGTTACAATTAGTAGCCAGTAGTGGTGGATCTGTAGGTAACAAAAATATTTTTTTTGATTTTACGGTAGGCGAGGTTGCAATTCCATTTTTAAATTCTTCGAACAGTATTGTGAATGTTGGTTATATTCAATTGTTAAATATAAAGCCAGTTAATAAGCCAGAATCAATACCAACCGAACTGAAGGTGTATGAATTTATCACTCCTAACAACGATGGAAAAAATGAGACACTGATTATAAATGGTATACACCTTTATCCAGAAAACGAACTTATTATTTTCGATAAAGAAGGAGAATTGGTATACAGAAGAAAAAACTATGACAACTCCTGGGATGGTGCTTCTCTGCCTTCTGACAATTATTTTTATGTTTTCACTGCCAATGAGAACCTTGAGTTAAAAGGGGGATTAGTTCTGACCCGATGAAGTTATTTGTTCTTATTGTACTGTCTTTTTTAACCCACATTGCGTCGCTTGGCCAGTTTGTAGTTAATTATTCCCAATTCCAATTAAATAAAGCCTTATATAATCCTGCTGCAGCGGGAATTAATAATACTGTAAACACTACTTTATTCAATCGTCGCGAATGGACATCGTTCCCAGGAACTCCTCAAAGTAATGTTTTGATAGGTGATATGCCTATTAATTATGAAAGAATGGGAATCGGTATTAGAATAGGACAACAAAGCATAGTGGCAAATAATAATTGGGAGGGCCACATTTTGTATTCCTACAAGATAAATATGGGTAAAGGAAGATTAGCATTTGGTATGAATGTAGGACTACAACAATATCAATTTAATTCGTCAAAACTTGCGATTTTGGACGATGACGATATTTTATTGTCCTCAAAACAAAATGCATTATACCCTGATTTGGGATGTGGTCTTTTCTATGTAAAAAATAGATTTAGTTTGGGACTTTCAGCCTTAGGTTTACTAAAACACCCAAATAATTCTTTCAATATTGAGAATACTAAATCCTATAATTCAAAAAACATCACTTTGATAACTTCAAAAATTTGGATTTTAGGCAGTAGCCTGGAATTGGAAAGTGCATTGTTGGCAAATTACATGCTAAACTATAATCCATTTGTATCATGTTCATTTGTAGCTAATTATAAAAAAGAATTATATGTTGGTGGAAATTTTAAAAGTAACAAAAGTGCTGCTGTAATTTTAGGTATTAAGTTAGATAAGCTTTCTGCCAGTCTTGAAAATGTTTGCCTTGGATATAGTTATGACCTTAATTTTTCTGCTCTTAACAAATATCTTAATAATACACATGAGATAACGCTAAATCTCAATTTTGATAAACCAAAGAGTGTTAAGAAAGCAAAACAGAAACCTGAAGAAATTTCGCCATACAATCTGTGAGGACATTAATTATCTTTTTATCAATTTTTAGTATTTGTAATTCTTTAACCGGGCAAAAGAGAGCATACCATTCAAATCTGGGGAAGATATATTTTAATAAAAAATCTTACCTGGCTGCAATACCCCATCTAAAAAAGGCTATCAGGCGCAACTCTGCTAACGATACGCTTATTACTTATCTTGGTTTAAGTTACTATTACACAAGGCAATTGCCGAATGCGTCCAGGACATTTCAATATATGGAGCAAAAGAATAAATTAAAGGACAGCCTTTTGATTTATTATTTCAAGACTTTGAAACAACAAGGGAAGTATCTGGAGGCAAAAAAATGGGTTCTGATTAAAAAAAATAAAATACTTGATGGTTTGGTGCCTTATTGTGATTCGGCCATTTACTGGTCTAGGAAGACCAAACCTGTTAATGTTTTAAATTTAAAAAAAATCAATACAGAATACTCAGAAACTTGTCCAAGCATACATATGCGAGGACTATATTTTCTATCCAACAGAGAATCTATAATCATTGAAAAAAAGGCCGGAGTTGATGGGCTACCATATCAAAGTGCCTATCTTTCAGAATATAACCGAGACTCAACTCTCACATATCCTGGGCTTTATACTGCCTTGTCCAATGATAAATATCATGCGGGCTCTGCTTGCTTTGTAGAAGATAGCTTGCTTGTATACTATACTAAAGTTCAAAAGGACAGAGACAATGTGCTTCGAAGTAAACTGTATTTGGAAGATCTGAAAAGAAAATCCACCGTTGCAAGAAAGCTTTTTATCCTGAACGACAGTTTATATTCTTTTATGCACCCTTGCATGGATAAGGAACAAAAGCTGTTCTTCTTTTCCTCTAAAATGCCAGGTGGATATGGTGGAAATGACATTTATGTTTCTATAAGAGTAGATAACATTTGGTCTGAACCCATTAACATGGGACCAGTAGTAAACTCTGCTTATAATGATATTTTTCCTTTCTATGATAGTGAAGGCAGGCTTTTCTTATGTTCTGACAGGCCAGAAGGTATGGGTGGCTTTGATATTTTTGTTGCCAAACAGAAAAATGGTGATTGGGTAAGTTTACAAAATCTTAGAGCTCCAGTTAATTCACCAAACGATGAAATGGGTTTTGTAATGCATAAAAGTTTAAAAAGAGCGTATATGAGCAGTAACCGGGAGGGCGGGCTGGGCAGGGAAGACCTGTATGAAATTTCGGGGAGATTATTTCTTCTTTTCGATAAATAAGGATTTTGAACTGTCAGCAACGTGCTTTTTTTTCAGTTTGCTGTATAAATCCTGTGGCTCTTCTTTAACAGGAACTTCTTTTTTAGGTTCAGCAACTGGTAATGGTTCAGGTTGTAGAATTTCTTCCTGAACATTTTCCTTTTCTGGTTCAACTATAGTTTCTTCCAGTACAGATGGCTTACTTTCTACATTCATTTTGTCTGAAGCATCTTTACTTTTTGCACCAGTTTTTGGTTGCTGAACTTCCTCTTTCATTTGCACATCTTCAAACACGGGAGTCTGAGGTTTGGAAATTGGCATTTCTTTTATTATAGCAGGCTGGTTTTCTGGTATTTGAGGATTAATAGTAGGATTTTGTAAACAATAAATGACATAACCTAAGACCAAAGCTTCTATCGACAAACGCAATACTCCATATTTCCAAAAGTTGTTAGGTGGAAGAATTGTTGAGGTATTAATACGCGACTCTATCTTCCCCCATAATTCCATTGGAGGGGTTTCATCTTCATCATTGAAGGAGGATTTATAGAAATCCTCTATTTGATCAATATTTTCGGGTAATTTGTCTGGCATTCTCGTTTTGTGTCCTGTGCATTTCTGCCAACAATTCCTTTGCTTTAGCTAGTTGAGATTTTGATGTTCCTTCAGTTATATTTAATAGTTCAGCTATTTCTTTATGGTTATACCCGTCTAATACAAATAGGTTGAAAACAACCTTCTTGCCATTAGGCAGTTTGTTAATCAGATTTCTTAAATCCTGACAAGATAAATCTGATAATACATTGACTGAATTATCTGCCAAATGGTTGCCGTGAGTTTGTAAATCATGGCTTTCTCTTAGTAAATCTCTTTTCTTAAATTCCTCAATTACAGTATTTACCGTAATTCTTCGTGCCCATGCAGCTATCGGACCATCAGACCTGAATGTATTTATATTTTGAAAGATTTTTACAAAAGAATCTTGCAGAAAATCCTCCGCCTCATATCTTGATTTTGTATATCGAAGGCAGGTAGCGAATAAGGTAGGGGCAAGTAGTTGGTATAATTGCTTTTGAGCTAAAGCATCACCCTTTCTTACTTTTGATATTAATTCTGATTCTATCAAGAAAACACTTATCCGGAATTCAAATTAGCGATTTTTACTATTTGTTTCCTAAATCTTTCAGATAAATAAACTGATTAAACCTAGGCATTGAATATGATTTCAAACCTGGTACCTTTTCCCAATTCGGAATGAACATGAATTATTCCTCCCTGTGCTTCAATAAACTCTTTCGAAATTGCTAAACCCAGCCCGGTCCCATGAACGTTTCCAGCCCCTTCTGGGATTTTAAAATATTTTTCAAAAATCCTGTCTTTGTATTTTGGATCAATTCCTTTTCCTGAATCTTCAATTGAAAATATGACCTTGCCATTATCCCCTTTCACATTGATATAAACTTTTGCTTCTTCAGGAGAATACCTTATTGCGTTTGACAGAAGATTGACCAATACCCAGGTAGTTTTTTCTTTGTCAATGTTTAGAAATGGAATGTAGCCCGCAAAGTTAACTTCGAGTATAACTCCTTTTTGCTGCGCTTGAAAATTAACTGTGTCAAATGCATATTTAACTACTTCATGTATGTCTGATTCCTGAAAGACTAAATTAATTTTGCCACTTTCTAATTGGGTAAGGTCTAAGAGTTCGCCTGTGATTTTTAACAACCTTTGGCTGTCATCTTTTATTCCGTTGATCAGTTTTTTTTGCTCCTCATTTGTGTCGCCAATTCTATCGTCTTCCAGAAGCTTTAAGCTCATTTTTATTGATGCAATGGGAGTTTTTAATTCGTGGGAAATGGTAGCAATAAAATTTGTTTTAGCACTGTCAAGTTCTTTGAATTCTGTGACATTGGTCAATACAATTGCTTTGCCAATTAATTTGTCTTCTGTTTTAATTTCCAGGGTTTCTTTGGTAAAGTAAGATTCCCTGTCCGCAAAGAAAATCTTTAAGGGTTTTGAATGCTCTTCTTCTTTGAGCAACAATCTCATAAGGTCATTAGACAAAGCAACGTCAGGGGCGTATTTGCCGATCAGATTTTTCTCCTGAATTCCAAGAATAGCTATAGCATCTTTATTAGCAAAAAGGATGTTCTTGTTTTCGTCGAGCCCGATGATCGGATCGTGCATGGTGTTAATAATAGTTTCAATGCGTTTTTTTTGGAATATTATCTGGGCAAGGTTGCTATTTTCATAGTCGTCTAATTTCTGGGCCATAGTGTTAAAGGCGCTGGCAAGCTCACCGAATTCATCATCAGATTTAAAAAAGATTCTTTTACTGTAATTCTTATTTGCAATTTCCCGGATACTTTCCGTTAAAATTCTAACAGGGTTAGCTATAAATCCTGGGAAACTAATTATAAATGAAAATGAAATAAGAATAGCAAGGGTCCCAATTATGCTCATGTACAATATGGCTTTATCTGATGTTTTCTCAGCCTGAGAGTTTTTACGAAGAATTGCTTGTAAGTTAACATCCATTAACTGTTGCATTTTTTGCCTAATAAGAAGGTTCTGGTCACTTCTTAGAGAATCCATTTTTAGGTTATTGAATTCACTTCGGATATCGGAGGTAATTTCTCTCTCCTGAGGTTCTGTAATATTGGTTTCCTGCTGTTTCAGGTTTTGTTCAAAAGATTTTGTGGAAGTTTTTTTATCTATGCTAATTTCATCCAAAGCCTTGATCATGTTTTTGGCATAAACCAAACTTTCATAATTGTCTTTTATGATGGCTTTCGATTCGCTGGAAAGCTGATAAAGATAAAATGTCCCCAAACCACCAAGGATTAGGATTACTGTAAACAAAAAGCTTAGGCCTAGCGATAATTTAGTTTTGATTGTCATGCTACAATAATTATGTCTGTTCCTGGATTCAACTTTACAATTTTTTGAAATATGTTCCTGCCCATGAGGTAATTCATGATGTTAAAATTAGGCGTTCCCATAATGATCAATCCACATTCCTGTTCTCTGGCTGCCTCTGTAACAAGCATGGCGACATCTGATCCTTTCTTTCTAATAACCTCAGCACCTAATTGAGTTGCCATTTTGAAATTATTCAATAAATGCCTTTGTGATGCCAGGCTTATTTTATCGCTGTCTTCCCGTGGAGTTTGTACGTAGAGGACGCACCATTTAAATCCATAGAAAGCAGCGAGCCTTGATGTTTTCCGAATAATGCTTTTTGCTCCTTCATCATTTGTGCTTATACAGGCGAGGATTTTATCCGGAATAAATTTTTCGTGTTTAAAGATTTCAGTTTCAATCTTTCTTTCTACCTGGTGCGCAACTTCCCTGAGAGCTAATTCTCTAAGTTGCAGCAAGTGTTCAGGTAAAAAGAAGTTTTTTAATGCTGTTTCTATTTTAGCCTGATCGTATACTTTTCCCTGTTTTAGTCTTAGAATTAATTCATCAGCGGTGAGGTCAATATTTACTACTTCGTCTGCCATTTTTAGAACACTATCCGGGACTCGCTCTGAAACTTCTACTTTTGTGATTTCCTGCACTTTTTTATTGAGGCTTTCTATGTGCTGAATATTGACTGCACTGATCACATTGATTCCGGCATCCAAGATTTCCATCACATCCTGCCAGCGTTTTTCATTCTTGGAACCTGGCATATTGGTGTGCGCCAATTCGTCCACCAAAACAACCTGCGGCATTGCTTTGATAATTTCCTGAACATCCATTTCCTCCAGTTCTTTTCCTTTGTAGAAAATAGTACGTCTTGCTATTTCGGGTAATCCATCCAATAAGGAATGGGTTTCGGGTCTCCTGTGGGTTTCTATATATCCAATTTTTACATCAATACCACTCTTGAGCAAAGCATGTGCTTCCTGCAACATCCGATAGGTTTTGCCAACACCCGCACTCATACCGATATAGACCTTAAACTTTCCCCTTTTTGATTTCTTAATCAGGTCAAGGAAGTGGTCTGCACTTAATTTTTCATCTTTTTCGTTTGACATGCTAATATTCTCTAATCAGGTTATATCCTTTAGGTTGCTTAAATATTAAGGGAGTTTATTCAATAGTTAAGTTGCTGTAATCAATACCGTAAGCTTTGGCTTTTGAGGTTACAAATTTTCAATAACATAAAATAGGTGCTTAGTATGAAATTGTCAATAAAGTACAGTCCGTTTCGGTTGACAGGAACTTTTCTATAACAACAAAACGGAAATCGACGAATCAGATTATAGCCTTTCAGGTGTAATTGTCGTTGTTCCAATATCCCCAAATACAATTCCTATAGAAACAAAGAATCCCCCAAAGGTTAATTTCTTTATATCTTCCGGCTTCATATTTTATATTGAAACTGCAATTGATGTGACTATGAAATAGTTTTGGTTCACGGGAGTTGTTCCCTCTGTAAATATTTTATCCTTACTGTCAAAAATCCTTCCTTCTATCCTGAGAAGAAGATTGTTATCAGGTTTATAATCTAAGTTTAGAGAATAACCCATTGTTTTAAAACCGGATGGTGTTCCCGTTGTTATGATTACACCTCTTTCATCATCATAATATTCTGCCCTGGCTGCAACAGCAAATTTGTCAATCGGAGTAAAGCGAAGTATCGCAGTAGGAACGTACCATTGATTGTATTCTGAGCTGCCTTTTGATTTTTGTTCTAATCCGTAGTCAAAACCAAGTATTAAACCAAGTTTTGAGGTTGGCTGCCAGATAGCATACAGGTTATTGTAATACCTCATTTGCTTTGAAGTATCAGGCTTGTCGTTCCCAATAAAAGTGCTGTAATTCAGCGTTAATTTGCTGCTTGGTTTGAACATAACCTGTGTTACAAAATTAGGTGTGTTGTTTCCAGGAACACGCTGGATCCGTTGCCATCCGTTCACATACATGGCTGATAATAACCACTTATCATTTTTTGTTGTATAAGTAATTTTTCCGCCGCTTAAGTAGTAGGGTGAATTCTCTGCTACTATACTTCTTGTTAGTGTCCAGCAATCTTTGGAAACCGCACTTTCAAAGCCAATTGGGGAAGAAAAAACACCCGCTTCCAACCATAGGTTTCTGTTTTTCAGTAATTTAAAACCTGCGTTCGCTTCCAACACATTTTTCAATAAACCTTGCTCAGCCGCTAAATTATATTGCGCATAGGTCCCGGCCATTAAGGCGAGATTCGCACGGGTTCTTTCAGTAGCATACGCAACTTTGATATATCCTAAGTTCAGATTCACTTCATTGTGGCGATTATGATTATATAAGAAAGAAGGTCTTTCATGAGAACCAGGGTTGGCAAAATCGTAAGCGTAATAAATGTCGGCGTATCCACTTAGCGTTACCTTAGGCAAAATACCAGTGATTGTTTCGTTTTTTAATGTGCTATCGGTTTGGGCATACATTCCCAGTGAACAGGCCATAGATATGACCGTACATATCATTTTTTTCATTTTTTGTTTTGTTAATGTGTTAATTGACTTAGGTAAGCGTACTCTTTTTAATCAGGTATTTTTTAATAATTTAATGATTACTGTTTGCAATGTTAACCCTAATGATCTTTCCAGACTAAGAAAGACCATCCGAAATTAATATTAGCCTGGCTGCTATTTTGAAATTTTATCTAATTCCCTGTTAAGCTTAAGCACATTTATCCTGTCTATACCAAAAATGCCAAGCATAGGTTTCTCGGTGTTTTGAGCGATAAGCTGTTCTACTTTTAGTTGCTCTACATTTCTGATTTTTGCTATCCTGGCAACCTGGATTTTTGCCGCCTGAGGTGAAATGTGAGGATCTAAACCACTTCCGGAAGCTGTTACAAGATCAGAAGGAATGTCTGATTTTTTCACACCAGGATTATGTACAAGGAAAGTGTCAATCCTACCCTGAACGACCAAAAGGTAATCTAGATTAGAAGGGCCTTTGTTGCTACCTGCGGAACCGGCAGCGTTATAATTCACAGCAGATGGCCTTGACCAAAAGTATTTGTCCTGGGTAAAGGTTTGGCCAATGTTATCAAAGTCGCCCATTCCTTTATTCGTACCAGCAGCTTGTGCTACCCCCCATATTATTGCTGGGTAGACAATACAAAATAGAATGAGACAAAGGACGGTTAATTTTATGGCGGGAAGAAGATGCGTTTTCATTATGTATTTTGATAAATTTGTTATATAGAAACCGTGATTAAATTAAAACCATCTGAGTTGACGGATGAATTTTATGCCAGATTAAAGTTAATGGTGAAAAATTCAATTAATCTTACAATTAGGATTGATACCACACCTGAGCAGGAAATTGAACTGAACAAACGGCTCGGCCAATTAAAAGAAGGCAAGTAAGAGAGTTTTCCATGGCAGAACTTGAAGCATTTGCTTCAGATAAAACCAAATGAGAAAGTCATTTTTGTTGAAGATTCCATTGAAGAGCCTTTCAAATTTAAATTTTCTAATCCCAAGCTGGCTTTCAGAGTATTTGAATTGATTCTTGATAGTCAAAAAACTCCTTTCAAAGGAATTGGAAAACCCGAACCACTCAAGGGAAATCTGAGTTGATTCTGGTCCAGACGAATTCCTGATGAACACAGGCTTACTTATCGTGTGAACAATGGGTCTATTGAAACAATAGGTTGCAGTTCTCATTACGATCAATTTTAGATAAATAAGCTAACTGCCATGTCGATAAGTTTGATCCCGATAAATGGCACTATAATGCCGCCTAAACCGTAAATCAAAAGGTTACGACGAAGTAAAGCACTTGCCCCAATTGGTTTGTATTCAACCCCTTTCAGCGCCAGAGGAATCAGGAACGGGATAATGATCGCATTGAAGATCACAGCGGATAAGATGGCACTTTCAGGGCTTGCCAATTGCATAATATTTAAACCCTGCAAAGCAGGAATTGAAGCAATGAATAATGCAGGGACAATCGCAAAGTATTTGGCCACGTCGTTCGCAATAGAGAAAGTTGTTAACGTTCCCCTGGTCATGAGTAATTGTTTACCAATTTCTACGATCTCGATCAGCTTGGTGGGATCGTTGTCAAGGTCCACCATGTTCCCGGCTTCTTTTGCCGCGGCTGTACCACTGTTCATGGCCACTCCTACATCTGCCTGGGCTAATGCCGGAGCATCATTTGTGCCATCTCCCATCATTGCGACCAGTTTTCCCAAAGCCTGTTCTGCTTTGATGTAGTTCATTTTGTCTTCTGGTTTTGCTTCCGCAATAAAATCATCCACTCCTGCTTTTTCAGCAATGTATTTGGCAGTTAGGGGATTGTCTCCGGTAACCATTACTGTTTTAACTCCCATTTTGCGAAGCCTTTCAAAACGTTCCTGGATCCCTGGTTTGATGATGTCCTGTAGCTCAATTACTCCCAAAACTTTTTCATCCTGAGAAACAACCAATGGTGTACCTCCGTTTGTGGAAATTTGCTTGACCCTTCCGGCAGTATCATTTGGAAAAGAATTACCAGCTTTTTCAGTTATGTTTCTAATCGAATCAAATGCCCCTTTGCGGATTCTGTGACCATCTGGTAAATCTATCCCACTGCTTCGTGTTTCAGCTGTGAACATAATAAAGTTTGCGTTTGGCAATAAGCTTTTGTCCAGGATAATATTATGCTGCCCAGCCAATTCCGTGATTGATTTTCCTTCTGGTGTTTCGTCAGAAATGGAAGCTAAGGCACAAGCTTTAATAAAATCCAGTTCATCTACGCCATTAGCTGCAAAGAAATTGGTAGCATTTCGGTTTCCTATTGTGATCGTACCTGTTTTATCAAGCAAAAGCACATCAATATCACCAGCGGTTTCGACCGCTTTTCCTGATTTGGTAATTACGTTTGCCCTTAAAGCTCTGTCCATCCCGGCAATCCCTATAGCGGAAAGCAAGCCACCAATTGTAGTAGGTATCAAACAGACAAACAATGAGATAAAAGCAGCTATTGTAATTGGAGTATTGGCATAATCAGCAAAAGGCTTTAGTGTGATACATACAATGATAAACACCAAGGTAAACCCAGCCAATAAAATAGTCAAAGCAATCTCATTAGGGGTTTTCTGACGGCTTGCACCTTCTACAAGTGCAATCATTTTGTCAAGGAAGCTTTCACCAGGTTCAGTAGTAACTTTTACCTTTATTTTATCGGATAAAACCTTTGTTCCTCCTGTTACACTGGATTTATCTCCGCCAGATTCCCTGATTACCGGAGCAGATTCTCCAGTAATAGCAGATTCATCAATGGTGGCAATACCTTCTACAATTTCTCCATCAGTAGGAATAATGTCTCCGGTTTCGCAAATGAACATGTCGCCTTTTCTAAGTTCGGAAGAACTGACAATTTTAATCTCGTTCACATACATGTCTCCTAAAGGGAAAACCTTTTTTGCCGGAGTGTCTTCCCTGGTTTTTCTCAAGCTATTAGCCTGGGCTTTTCCCCGTGCTTCGGCAATGGCTTCTGCAAAATTTGCAAATAGCAAGGTGGCAAACAGAACAAGGAACACTGTAATGTTATATCCGATAGATCCCTGTGTTGTGTCGTGCGACAACATAGTGTAAGCCACAGTCATCAGCATTACAAATGTTCCTACTTCAACAGTGAACATCACGGGATTTTTAAACATGATCCTTGGATTCAGTTTGATAAGGGATTGCTTTAGGGCTTCCCTTACCAGGTCTCCTTGAAATAAAGAAGTGCTATTACTTTTCATTTTCTTATTTATTTAAAGATTAATAAAGGATGAAGTATTCTGCGATTGGACCCAAGGTCAAGGCAG
>JACMRH010000087.1 GCA_014376535.1 Cytophagales bacterium
CTTACGCTAGCACTCTTGATAAAACTGACGGAACAGTTAAATACAAAGGTTTAGGTGCAAGAGGAATGACTGGAATTAGAGTTGGTTACGGAATTGCAAATGCTTTTAGTATTGGTATATTCTTAAGAAGTGAAAGTGCTGCATACGCTGCTACTCAAACAAGTGATTCAAGACCTAAGGGATCAGCTAACATTTATGATGATTCTGATTACTACACTTATACTTATAGCGGCTCAACTTCAACAGGTGTTTCTCAAACTATCACAACCAAAGGAATTGCTATTGGCTTAGAGCCTAAATTGTATGTTTTGAACAAAGACAAAATTAATTTATACTTTGCATTACCAGTAGGTTTTTCTTCAGGAAAAGCTACTAGTTCATACTCAAACTCTCCTGCTGCAAAAGTTTCAGGTCTTAATTACGGCTTAAACTTCGGTATGAACTGGTATTGGGCGAAATTTATCGGTATGTCAGTTGACATGGGATATGCTGGTGTTGCACTAAAAGGAAAAGCTGTTGACAATCCAGCAATTTTAGGTGGTGGAAATATCACTACTACTGTTAAAGGTGGTGGTTTCTTCTTCGGAATTGGATTAATAACTAAATTCGGTGGAGGTAAATAGTCTTCCTAAGTAAATTTAAAAGAGCCTTGGACCTTTAAGTCCAGGGCTCTTTTTTTTTAATTTTACCAAATTTTTATAATATTTAGTGAGGGTTCTCATTTAAAAAGAAATAATACATATTTGCAGCAGTTTTAACTTAATAAAATTTAAAAACACTAAAATGAAGAAGATATTACTATTGTCTGCTATTATAATGGCTGCAGCAACACTCACTTTCGCTGGTACTAACGGCGTTAAATCCTTACAAGGAGGAAAAGGTATTAACAATGGTTTTTATTTAAACCTGGGTTTTGCGTTTCCAACTATGGTGGTGAAATCGAATGGATTCTCTTCTTCGGCCCAATCTTTAGGATTTCAACCAAATCTTGAAATTGGAAACCAATGGTATTTTACAAAGAACGAGAAAATGGGTTTTGGAATTAAAATAAGCTGGCTCCAGCTAGGTTACAGTTCTTACAAAGTCAGTGGATATGGGAACCTTTACAGCAATAATTCAACAAATGTCGATTTAAGATTAATTAAAGTTGCCCCACAATTTACATTAGGTTTAAATGATGATATGGCACTTGATTTCACCGTTGAGGTTTCTCCAACACTAATGGTTGGTGGAAATACAGAATCCGGCTATAATTATTTATATAGTGCAGCTGGTGTTTTGTTTGCACCAGGTGCAAGATTTAGGGTGAAAAAATTTGCTGTTGGTGTGGACTTTGGTTTTGGATCCTTGGCTTACAACGAAAGCCGTGACCATCAGGTATATTATAATGGATATTCTTCTACTGAGCATGTTAATTCATCAGGAAGGGCAAGCATTTTCAGTCCACGTATTTATGTAGGTTTCAAATTCTAGTATTAATTAGAAATTTTTTAAAAGGACTGCTTCTAAGCGAAGTAGTCCTTTGTTTTTATATAGGCTTATAGTCAACCAATGTTTCTTATCTGCCATTATTTTTCTATCTTTGAATAATTGTCCCATAGCGTGAAAGCAATTCTACTTTTACTTTTCACAGTATTCTTTTTAGCATTTTACCACAACGGTTTGGCCCAGGCCCCTACTGAAGGCATTAAGCAAGAACAGCCGCCTACGGAAGAAACACCTGTAGAAGAATCTGAAAAAGAAGAGCCACCGGTAGATGAAGCTCCCGCTGAAGAAGAAAAAGAAGAGAAGCAGAGGAAAAAAAAGGAAAAGAAAGAAAAATCTGTTGTTGAGGATCCTGCTCAGGAAAACACTTCTCCTCCTGATGAGCCTAAACAGGAAAAAAAACGAGGGCGCAAAAAGAAGAAGGACGACGCTCCTGCTGAAGAAACACCGTCGGAAAACAATGCTGTAGAAGATGTTCCGGAGGAAACTGTTCCCCAGGAAACAGCACCCACACCTTACAAGGATGACAAAAAGAAAGACACCTGGTTCCGCGTCTTTAAAATGCAAAGGTGCCCAATTACATCTTGTGAAACCAAGATGGTGCATTTGCATAATGGGAAGAAATACCGCGGTAGAAAAAAATTAAAATTTATACAAAATCCTAAAACAGGAGAACTTCAGAGAGTTCCAGTTACCGATCCTGGCAAAAGAAAGAAATCCACCAAACTTAAGAAGGACCACGAATACCAAAAAGATTTTAAATTACCAGACAAACCAATACAACCCATAGGTAAGTAAATTTGAATTATAAATCAGTAGTATGTATCAACAATAGTTAAGACTATTAACTATTGACTTTTAACTATTAACTAAAGACATGGCAGAAGATAAGATTATTCCAATCAACATAGAAGACGAAATGCGTACTGCATACATTGATTATTCAATGTCAGTTATCGTTTCCCGTGCCTTGCCCGATGTACGTGATGGTTTAAAACCTGTACACAGAAGGGTATTGTACGGAATGCATGAATTGGGTGTGAGTTATAATAAAGCTTATAAAAAATCTGCCCGTATTGTTGGTGAGGTTCTAGGTAAGTTTCACCCTCATGGTGATACTTCAGTTTACGACGCCATGGTACGTATGGCCCAACCATGGTCTCTCCGTTATCCATTGGTTGATGGGCAAGGAAACTTTGGTTCTATGGACGGAGATTCTCCCGCAGCAATGAGGTATACTGAGGCCCGTCTTCAAAGAATTGCGGATGAGATGCTAGGTGATATCAACAAGGATACTGTTGATTTTCAGTCGAACTTTGATGATTCTTTGGAAGAACCAACCGTCCTTCCTTCCAAAATACCTAACCTTTTAATTAACGGTACAACTGGTATTGCTGTTGGTATGGCAACCAACATGCCACCTCACAACTTAGGTGAAATTTGTGATGGAATTATTGCTTATATAGAAAACAATGATGTAACCGTTGACGAATTGATGCAATTCGTTAAAGGTCCCGATTTTCCTACCGGAGCCATGATCTATGGTTCACAAGGCATAAAACTTTCTTGTCATACAGGTAGAGGCAGGATTGTAATCCGTGCCAATGCCAATTTTGAGACCAGCAAAACCGGAAAAGACCAGATTGTTGTTTCTTCTATACCTTTTATGGTAAACAAAGCTATGCTGATTCAAAAAACGGCTGACCTTGTTAACGAGAAGAAGATTGAAGGAATATCTGATATTCGTGATGAATCTGATAGAGAAGGAGTTAGAGTTGTTTATGACTTAAAAAAGGATGCAATTCCAAGTGTCGTTTTAAATAATCTTTACAAATACACTCAATTACAAAACTCCTTTGGTGTAAATAATGTGGTCTTAGTTGCCGGAAGGCCGATGACACTCAACTTGAAAGACATGATCCGCGAGTTTGTGGAATTCAGGCATGAAGTTGTGGTGCGTAGGACGAAATATGAACTTAGCGAAGCTGAAAAAAGGGCCCACATTTTACAAGGGTACTTAATAGCCTTAGACAATCTTGATGAGGTTATCAAACTTATCCGTGAATCAAGAGACCCTGACACTGCCCAGGCTGGATTGATAGAAAGATTTGGATTGAGCGAAATTCAATCAAAAGCAATCCTGGAAATGCGTTTACAGCGTTTGACAGGTCTGGAAAGAGAGAAAATAGAAAAGGAATATAAAGAGGTGATGGAAACCATCAAGCACCTGAATGAAATTCTTGCGAGCAGAGAAATGCGCATGGATATCATCAAAAAAGAGACCACAGAAATTAAAGACCGCTATGCAGATCCTCGCAGAACTGAAATAATCTATGCTGCAGAAGAGTTTACAGATGAGGATATGATTCCTGATGATGAAATGGTGATCACTATTTCTCATGAAGGATACATTAAAAGAACACAACTTTCAGAATATAGAACACAAGGAAGGGGAGGAGTAGGTTCAAGAGGAGCCACTTCAAAAGTAGAAGACTTTACAGAGCATCTTTTCTTTGCGACTAACCACAACTACCTGTTGATCTTTACTGATAAGGGGAAAGTGTATTGGTTGAAAGTTTGGGAATTGCCGGAAGGTGGAAAAATTTCTAAAGGAAGGGCACTTCAAAATCTTATTCAGATAGAAAAAGATGAAAAAGTGAAGGCTGTTTTGAATGTTAAAAGCCTTTCAGATCCTGAATATATTAACAACACATACCTGATAATGTGTACAGTTAATGGAATAATAAAGAAAACAACTTTAGAAGCTTATTCCCGTCCACGTCAATCGGGAATTATTGCACTTAACATTGGTGATGACGATCATTTACTTGATGTGAAACTAACATCAGGGCAAGATGAAATTATCATTGCTACAAGTAATGGTAAAGCAATTCGCTTTAACGAGGCTAAAGTTCGACCTATGGGCCGTACCGCTACCGGTGTTAGGGCAGTATCACTTGTTCATGAATTTGCAAAAGATGAAGTGGTAGGAATGGTCACTATTTCTGATGCAACCAAACAACATCTTCTTGTTATCACAGAAAAAGGTTTCGGAAAAAGATCTGATCTTGACGAATATAGGATTACTAACCGTGGTGGAAAGGGTGTGAAAGCACTCAATGTCACAGATAAAACCGGGAAGCTCGTTACTATCATGGATGTAACCGATCTTGAGGACTTAATGATCATCACTAAAGGTGGAATAACCATCAGAATGGAAGTTTCCAGCTTGAGAATTATAGGACGTGCTACTCAGGGAGTGAAATTGATTCGTTTAGGTGAAACTGATGAAATCTCTTCAATCGCTAAAGTGCCTAAAAACGAAGATATTGAAAATGTTGAAAACAGTGAAGACCTTCCTGCTTTACCACCACTAGAATAATTCTTGTAAAAATTAATGAATTGTGTATTTTTGAACCCTAAAACGAAATTGATGAACAAGTATTTAGTTAAATTAATTATCCTATCAATATTTTCTTTAGTTCTGGCTTCTTGCGGAAGCAAATACAATAAGTTGAAATTTAAGGATCCTAATGATGGTGACAAAGCAATATATGGTGATATTGGTGGCGAACCTTTAACAGTGACCACACCTTCAAAACCTGATCCTCTTGTTGGCGAAATTTCAAAACCAAACGCAGGTAAATTCCGCGAGCAGATTGAAGCAACCATTCAGCACTAAGTCAATATAAATTATTCTTGTAAAAAGTCTCTTCCCACGAAGGGACTTTTTTTATTTAATAAATATGGTTATCAGAGAAGTTAGTACAAAGGCAGATATAAAATCATTTCTTCAACTGCCGGTAGAATTATACAAAGAGAGTCCTAATTGGATTCGACCTTTGGACAAGGATATTGAAGCAGTCTTTGATGAAAAACTCAATAAATTTTTCAGACACGGAAAATGCATTAGGTGGATTCTAGATGACGAAAATGGCAAAACTATTGGGCGTGTTGCTGCTTTTATTAACAATAAAACGGCCAAAAGCACGTATGTTGTTTCTGGCGGTTTAGGCTTTTTTGAATGCATCGATGATCAAAATGCGGCAAATTTACTTTTTGATACTTGCAAAAACTGGTTAATGGCATTGGGAATGCAATCTATGGACGGCCCAATCAATTTCGGAGAAAGAGATAAATGGTGGGGATTGCTGGTTGATGGTTTCCAGGAGGAGCCTAATTATTGCATGCCTTATACATTACCCAACTATAAGCAACTATTTGAAAATTATGGATTTCAAGAATATTTTAAACAATATACTTACCATAGACTTGTTGCAACTCCCTTAAACCCAATTTATGTTGAGAAGGCTGAAAGAATTGCCAGAGACCCACTATATCATATTGAACACATCAGCAAAAAGAATTTAGAAAAATATGCTGAAGACTTTGTGGTAGTTTACAATGCTGCTTGGAGCAAACATGCAGGTGTAAAAGGGATGAATAAGGCGCAGGCGATGTCTATTATGAACCAGTTAAAGCCAATTCTGGACGAAGAAATAATTATATACGCATATTATGATAATAAACCGATAGGGTTCTTCCTGATGATTCCTGAGTTAAATCAGATATTTAAATATTGCAATGGCAAATTCGGGCCATTACAAAAGTTGATCTTCCTTTACCATCAGTGGCGTAAAACGTGTAAAAAAATATTTGGAGTAGCCTTTGGAATCGTCCCTGAATTTCAGGGAAAAGGCCTGGAAGGGGCATTAGTTCAGGCTTCTGCCAATTTGACCCAGCCTAAAGCAAGATATAAGACCTTTGAAATGAATTGGATAGGGGATTTTAATCCTAAAATGATGCACGTGGCAGAATCAGTAGGAGGATCCATTATTAAAACACATATAACATACAAAAAAATATTCGATCCATCAATACCATTTGAGAGGGCAAAAATGATTGATTGATTTTAATTTACGATTTAAGAAGTACGATTTACGATTTAAAGCAATATCAAATGTTGACAAACCAGAGTTGCTCTCAAGAATCGTAAATCGTAAATCCAAAATCGTTATTACCAGATCACAATTTTGTCAATCATTCCTTTTAAAGCCAATGGGTCTTTAGGAATTAGAACTTTTTTCTTGTTGGCTTCAAACTGAGGCTTTACATTCCCCCTTACAGCAGCTTCATAATCATCACCTAGAGTAGAACTCGCAAGGTACATTTCAAGGTTTTTGCCGTCTTTTGGTGCAGTATTAATTTCTCCACCTTTAAGTTTTGCAGTAGGTTCCTTTCTAACAACTTTGTACTTGAAGACCAGTACTGTATCCTTCGAGAATTTACTAAGATTTTTCAATGTAAATTCAGCATAACCAATTTTCCACATGGCATCATCTGTAGCTTCCGGGAAATTCACAAATAACTGATTTACATTCCTTGTTTTAATGTTTTCCCTTTTTGCCTCAAATTTTTGTTGAGCGAATGAATTTAAAAAGCCAAAGAAGCAGGCTGATACTAAAAGAATTTTTTTCATGATGTTTTTTAATTGGTTTTATCTAATACGAAATATGGTGAAAAAAAGATTAAAATGAAATTAGTCTGAAATATTCAAAATAAACCCAAGAAACTTTTGGTGCAGAAAAAGTTTCCTTAGTTTTGTACATGCCCAAAGAGCAAAACATATCTGACTCAACAGCTCAGGAAATTTTACATGGTGCCTCTGAACTATTCATGAGATATGGAGTGAAGAGTATTACGATGGACGAAATAGCACGACATCTTTCCATGTCAAAAAAAACCATATATCAGCATTTTGCTGATAAAGATGAACTGGTGAACACTTTTGCCAGAGAGTCTATGGAAAGGCAGCAATGCCAGATTTTGAACATGGAAAAGAGCTGTGGCAATATCATGGAAGCTATAATGAAACTGTCCGAATTCTTAAGAAGTACAGTATGTAATATAAATCCTGGTTTGCTTTTCGACCTAAAAAAATACTTTCCAAAAGCATGGAAAGTATTTCAGGAACATAAAAGAAAATTTTTAAAGGAACATATTATCAGGACATTAACAACTGGTATTGAACAAGGATATTTCCGAAAGGATTTAAACCTGGAAGTAATGGCAAGGTTGAGGATAGAACAAATTGAAATTGCCTTTAATCCTGATATCTTTCCTGAAAATGAATTCAATATCAAGGAAGTCCACCTACAGCTTTTTCAACATTTTATGCTTGGCATATGCACTCTTGAAGGATATGAAGAATTCAACAAAATTTTAAAAAACAATTAGTTCCACTTTAAAATTAAACACTGAACAAATGAAAATTAGATTTTTGATTTTAACAACCTTTCTTTTCCGAATGGTGGTGTATGCACAAGAAGGCCCTAAAACTTATACTTTAAGGCAATGCATTGATTATGCTTTGGTCAATAATACCTCAATCAAAAATGCTACGATTGACGAGTATATTGCAAAATCAAAGGTTCAGGAATATAAGGGCACTGGACTTCCTCAAGTTACCGGATCTGCTGCTTTGCAGCAAGCTGATCCATTAAGAAGAATATTTGGAGTTGGAAATGGAGAGTACAGTTTTTTTGCCAATAGGGTTATTCCTGAAGGTTACATTTATTCTGTTCCCAATGTTTTTCAATTATCTAACACTGCAGATGCTTCCGTGACAATTTCACAACTTCTTTTTAGCAGTTCCTTTTTTGTAGGATTGAAGGCAGCAAATACTTATAAAGAATTGGCGACTCGAAATAAAGAAAATTCACAGATTCAAACTATTGAAGCTGTTACTAAGGCTTATTACATGGTTTTAATAAATACTGAGAGAAAAAATATTTTTGATATCAATATTTCAAGGGTTGATTCTCTTTTAAAACAAACCAAAGTGCTAAATAAAAGTGGTTTTGCTGAATTGCTGGATGTAAACAGAATAGAAGTTACTTATAATAATCTATTGACAGAAAAGGCAAACTTTGAAAACCTTGTTTTATTAAGCAGCATTTTGCTGAAATATCAAATGAATATGCCGGCTGGTGAAGAAATAGGTTTGTCTGGTAAAATTTCTGAACTGACAATAGACTCAGCTTTGAGTAATTCTGGTAAAGTTGATTACACAAACAGGGTTGAGCATAAACTATTAAATACACAGCTGAAACTAGAAAAATTAAATTATAAAAATAATTCATTAGGCTTTTTGCCAACACTTGCTTTCAATGCTAATGTTGGAACCTTTTCTCAAAATACCAAGCTCTCATTCCCTACTGATAGGTTTGCAAAATATGCTACATATACTTTAGCATTAAATGTTCCGATATTTAGTGGATTTAGCAGGTTGCGCCGAGTTCAGCAATCTAGACTATCAGTTGAAAAAGCAGAAAATAATTTGAAACAATTTGAGAAAACAGTTGATCTTCAAACAAGTTCTTCTGAGATAAGTTACAAAAACAGTATTCAGTCACTAAATTCTCAAAAGAGAAATATGGAATTAGCAAAAGAAGTTGCTCGAGTCACAAGAATAAAATATACATCCGGTGTGGGTTCAAACATAGAAGTAATCAATGCTGAATCATCCTTAAAAGAATCACAAATAAATTATTACAATGCCCTGTATGATGCTCTTGTTCAAAAAGTTGATTACGACAAATCGCAAGGAAATTTAAAATAGCATCACTCAATATTTTTAAACCATTAAACACTAAAACAATGAAAATAACTAAACTTTTTACCTTGCTTTTGCTGGCATTAGTGGCATGCAAATCAGGCAATGAAAATGATGTAAATGCCTTAAAGGCTAAAAGAACCGAACTTGAAACTCAACTTGCAGAACTAAATACAAAAATAAAAGCTCTTGACAAAGCTGCCGGGAAATCTACAGTTCAGCAAAAAGTGGTTTTTATTCATTCTCAGGCATTAGCACCTAAAACATTCAGGCACTATCTGGAAATTCAGGGGAAAGTGACCACTGATAATAACCTAACTATTTCTCCTAGAACTGCCGGCCAGATAACGAGAATATATGTACACAAAGGTCAGGAAGTTAAAAAGGGAACATTGTTAGCCTCCATTGACGTTGGAGCAATGGCAAAAGGAAAGGACGAATTAAAAACTGCTTTAGACTTTGCAACTGATATGTTTGAAAAGCAGCAAAAACTATGGGACCAGAAAATTGGAACTGAGATGCAATATCTTCAGGCAAAAAACAATAAGGAAAGCCTGGAACGCAAGATTGCTACTTTAAATGAGCAATTGGCTTTTGGAGGAATTACAGCACCAGTTTCCGGAGTGATTGAAGAAATTTATCCAAGGGAAGGTGAAAATGCAGCACCTGGAATGCCTGTTTTCAGACTTATTGGTAAAGGTGATTTCAAGGTTTCAGCAGATGTCTCTGAAGCCTATGCTTCTAAAATAGATGAAGGCAATGATGCGGAACTATTTTTTCCGGATATAAATAAATCAGTTGAAACGAAAGTTAAAGTTGTAGGTGACGAAATCAGCCCATTGAACCGCACTTTTAACATCGAACTTGCTCTTCCAAAAACATTTAGTGGGGTAAAAGCAAACGTAATCACTTATGTGAAAATTAAAGATTACGAGAAGAAGAATGTGCTGGTAATTCCTATTAGTACTGTTCAGAAATCTTCTGATGGAACTTTCGTCTTCGTTGAAAATGGAAATAAGGCAGAAAGAAGAATAGTCAAAACCGGACAAACCTATAAAGGGGAAACCGAAGTGCTTGAAGGACTAAAACCAGGCGATAAAATCGTAACCACTGGGTATTTGGATTTGATGGAAGGGCAGCCTGTAAAGTACTGAGTACTTTGTATTTAGTACTTAGAATATGAACAAATATAAAGACCTTAAAATTTGGCAAAAGTCAATAGAGCTGGCAAGTGAACTATACAAATGCACTTCAAGCTTTCCTGATAAAGAAAAATATGGATTGACCCAACAGATGCAGAGAGCCTGTGTTTCTATTGCTTCAAACATAGCTGAAGGAGCTGGAAGAAATACAAAAGGGTGAGTTTAAGAATTTTTTGGGGATAGCTATCGGCTCTTGTTTTGAATTGGAAACTCAACTTATTATTTCAAATAGACTTAATTATATAGCTGAGACCGACTTAATAAGTTTACAACAAAGGATTGAAGAAATACAAAAAATGACGAGCGTTCTAATAAAATCATTAGGATAATTCTGGATCTAAATACTAAGTACAAAATACTAAATACTAATAAGAATGAAAGAATTTAAACCAAGCAGCTGGTCAATTGACAATAAGACCAGTATTTATGTGCTAGCAGTATTCTTGTCAATTGCCGGGTTCATGGCTTATCAGTCAGCACCCAAAGAACAGTTTCCAGAAATTGTTTTCCCGCAAATGTACGTGATCACAATCCATCCGGGAACTGCGCCTGCTGATATGGAGAACACTATCACAAAACCTTTGGAAAAGGAATTAAAAGCTGTTGTGGGTGTCAAAAATATCAAAAGTACCTCCTATCAGGATTATTCAAGCATTACTGTGGAATTCAATACCAACGTTGATATTCCTGTTGCTAAACAAAGAGTAAAAGATGCTATAGATAAGGCAGATAACGAATTGCCACAAGACCTCGAAAAAGATCCTCAGGTAATAGAAGTGGACGTTTCACAGGTTCCGATAATGAACATCAACATTTCCGGTAATTATGATCTTGACAAGCTCAAGAAGTTTTCGGAAGACCTGGAAGACCGCATTGAGTCTATGAAAGAAATAACCCGGGTAGACTTGGTTGGTGCTTTGGACAGGGAGATCCAGATCAACGTTGACAAATACAAAATGGAGGCTGCCGATGTTACTTTAGGTGACGTTGAGAGAGCCGTTGCTTACGAAAACATGACCATTTCCGGTGGACAGTTAAGTGTCAATGGACAAAAAAGAAATATTTCAATTAAGGGAGAGTTTGATACCCCATTGCAATTGGAAAATATCATAATTCGTTCTGGTTCAGGGGCTGAAATTTATTTGAAGGACATAGCCACTATTGAAGATTCGCACAAAGAAAAAGAAAGCTTTGCCCGTTTAGAAGGTCAAAATGTAATAACTCTAAATGTTATAAAAAGGAGTGGTGAGAATCTAATAAATGCTGCAGATAAGATTGAAGCAATAATTGATGAAATGAAGGAAAAGAATTTTCCTTCTGATTTGAAAATTACTATAACCGGTGACCAGTCGTCTAAAACAAGGATAACCTTGCACGATCTGAATAATACTATCATAATTGGATTTATCCTTGTTACAATCATCCTGATGTTTTTCATGGGAACAACCAATGCGATGTTCGTTGGCTTATCTGTTCCAATTTCCATGTTCATAACCTTTTCAATGGGATTACCTGTCTGGGGTCTTCTTGCTGATAAGAACATTACCATGAATATGATTGTGTTATTCTCAATACTCCTTGCCTTAGGTATAGTTGTAGATGATGCAATTGTAGTAATTGAAAATACACACCGAATTTTTGAGAACGGCAAAAAGCCTATTAAACAGGCGGCCAAAGAAGCTGCTGGTGAGGTATTTATGCCCGTTTTGTCAGGAACGCTCACAACACTTGCACCTTTTTTTCCTTTGATGTTTATGCCCGGTGTAACCGGTAAATTTATATGGTTCCTTCCGGTGACGCTGATAGTGATGTTGTTTTCTTCTTTGATATCAGCTTACATATTCAATCCGGTTTTTGCCGTTGATACCATGAAACCGCATGATCATCATGAAAGCAAAAAAATAACTAAAAGCTTTAAAATTACCTCTCTTGTTTTTCTTGCTCTGGCTGCAATCTTCTACATAGCAGGAAATCATGGGATGGGCAATTTTACCATTACAATCTACGCTTTGGTTTTGCTGAATAAGTTTGTGCTTGGAGGGATGATTACTTCTTTTCAGGACAAATGGTGGCCAAAAGTACAAAACGGATATGCGAAGTTACTGACCTGGAGTTTAACAAGATACAGACCTATATTCCTTTTAATTGGTACCGTCGCACTATTCTTTTTCTCTCTGAGCTTAGCTGGAAAATTAAGGTCAAGCTTTTTTCCTCAGGCTGAACCGAACTTTATATTCGCATACATCGAAATGCCCATTGGTACCGACCAGATCATCACAGATTCTATAACCAAAGTTGTAGAAAACAGGATGATGGGCGTATTGGGAAATAAAAACCCGATGGTGGAATCAATTATTTCAAATGTTGGAAAAAATGCCGGTGACCCTAATGTTCTGGACATGTCCACAACACCGCACAAAGGTAAAGTCACAGTAGCGTTTGTTGAGTTTTCAAAACGAAACGGAAAATCAACTGCAGATTATTTAAGCGAGTTTAGAAAAGTCGTAAAAGGAATTCCGGGCGCCACCATTATTGTGGATCAGGAAAAAGGAGGACCACCTACCGGTAAACCTATTAATATAGAGATTGCTGGCGATGACTATGACGAGCTGATTAACACCTCTGAACAACTTATAAGGTTCTTAAATGAAAAAGGCGTAGGAGGCATTGAAGAGTTGAAATCAGACGTTCTAAAAAACAATCCTGAGATTGTAGTAGAAATTGACAGGGAAAAAGCAAATAGAGAAGGTGTTTCTACGGCCCAGATTGCCATGGAAATACGTACAGCTTTATTTGGCAAGGAGATTTCTAAATTCAGAGAAAACAATGATGAATACGATATCTACTTAAGGTTCAGGGAAGATCAAAGGAAAGATATTGAATCTTTGCTCAACTCTAAAATTACCTATCGGGACATGAACATGGGAGGAGTGATTCGACAGATTCCATTTTCTTCATTTGCAAAAGTCCATTATTCAAGTACTTATGGCGGTATCAACCGTAAAAATCAGAAAAGGGTAATATCTGTTGCATCTAATATTCTGGCAGGATATTCCAATAACCAGGTAGTTGCAAATATCCAAAAGGCTCTGCCGGATTTTCCATCTCCAGAAAGTGTTTCTATAAAAATGACGGGCGAACAGGAAGACCAGGCAGAAACATCAAAGTTTATTGGGACAGCAATGCTGATCTCTATAGGGATTATTCTTTTAATTTTGGTTCTTCAGTTCAATTCAATTAGTAAGCCACTAATAATCCTTACTGAAATTTTCTTTAGTATGATTGGTGTTTTCCTCGGCTTCTATATTTTCGATATGGAAGTATCCATATTTATGACCGGAATTGGTATTGTCGCCCTTGCAGGAATTGTGGTACGTAACGGGATATTGTTGGTAGAATTCACAGAAGTGCTTGAAAAGCAAGGAATGCCTACTCTTGAAGCTATTATTTATGCAGGTCGAACTAGGATGACTCCTGTTTTAATGACTGCATCCGCAACAATTTTGGGTCTGGTTCCCCTTGCTGTTGGTTTAAATATTGATTTTGTCACATTGTTTACAGACCTAAACCCACATTTGTTCTTTGGAGGTGATAGCGTTGCTTTCTGGGGGCCATTGTCCTGGACAATGATATTTGGTTTAGGTTTTGCTACATTCCTTACTTTGATCCTGGTACCAGTAATGTATTTACTGGTTTATAAAATCAAATTGAGAGTTTATAAGAATAGAAAACCTGCCCGAATAGAAGATCAGGGAAGAAATATTCCTTTAGAAGTGCATTAAGCATCTTCAATTAAAATAAAGTTTAAACAATCTGTTCTATATTGAAAAGCCTTACTGTTTCAGCAAGGCTTTTTTTATTTTAATTTCGTAACATGATGCAAGAAAACCTGTGTGTTGATATTGGGAATACACTGATAAAAGCAGGAATTTTTAGAGGCAAAAATTTAATTGAAAAAGTAGTTTTTGAGAGTTATGATGCCTTTATATTCTGGGCAGTCAAACAATCTTTTGCGAATGTTATTATTTCCAATGTAAAAAAGGAGGAAGCACAACTACTGGATACTTTTTCACTGAGCAACCTTCTGATATTTGATTATAAATTACATCTCCCAATAAAAAATACATATAAAACTCCGGAGACCTTAGGGAAGGACAGGTTGGCATCTGTTTTAGGAGCTATGTCTATATTTCCAGGAAAAAACTGCCTTATTATAGATGCGGGCACATGTATTACATATGATATTATTAATTCTAATGCTGAATACCTGGGCGGGGCAATATCTCCGGGCCTAAGTATGAGGTTCAAGGCTTTAAATCAATTTACTGCCAAACTGCCACTATTAGAAACGGGAGAAAATTTCCCGGTTACAGGAAATGATACAAACTCCAGTATAAGGTCAGGTGTTCAAAATGGTATGATTTATGAAATCGAGGGTATGATAGAAAATTATAAAAATTTATATCCCGAATTAACTGTAATCCTTTGTGGAGGTGACAGTTCATTTTTTGAAAGTAAAATAAAAGGAACCATATTTGCGTTTCCCGATTTAGTATTGATCGGTTTGAATCATTCGCTGCTTTATAATGCACCTAAATAAATTTATTGTATTTGTTCTCATTTTTGGATTAGCTCTTAAAGTTCAGTCACAAAATCTTGGTTTATCTTCTTATAGCAGAATAGGAATTGGAGATCTTGCAGAAACAGGTTCAAGCAGAAATAATGGAATGGGTGGGGCAGGTGTAGCCTCATATAATCAATTTCAGGTTAATGCTCTTAACCCAGCAGCATTGGCAGTTTTAAAGTATACCAATTTTGAGTTTGACCTTGTTGGAAAACGCACTCGGTACTTAACTTCTAAGGATATTGCTCAAACAGGCCTTACTGGTAATATCCAATACATTTCACTTGCATTTCCTTTACACAAAAGGGTCAATATTCAAATTGGTGCCAAACCTTTCAGCTCTATTGCTTATAAGGATGCTGACCAGCAAGCTGCACGCGACAATAATAACAACCCTATAAATACAAAATTCTATAATAACACTTCAACGGGATCAGGAGGTTTGTCTGATTTTTTTCTCGGAGGTGCCTATAATTATAAAGATTGGCTTTTGTTAGGAGTTAATGCCGGTATTGTAATGGGCCAGTCTGTTTATGAAAATCGACTTGAAGATGTAAGGAAAAGTATATTCGTATATACCACAGAAAGATTTGAACAACACCTTCGAATTTCACCGGGTATTCTTATTACAAGAGAAATTAAAAACAACAAGGCAGATTTATTACTTACTGATACTCTTGTAGGATTTAAAGATAGTTTGGGTTTCCAGAAAAAGGCAGAAGTAATTCCTACAACTACTAACTGGTTTTATGGTTTCGGATTGACGGGGTCTATCTTTAAAACTTTACAGGCATCCGAATTTCAGAAATTTGATCAGGCAGCCTACTCAACTGTTCGGGGCAGTAATGGTTATTATTATTCCGACTATGTTTATTATAAGAGAGATACTATTCGTGATGGTAAGCTTGGTAATTACTCATTACCTGCATCTTTAAGAGTTGGGTTATCTCTCTACCAGCCAAATAAATTATCATTTGCATTGGATTATAATTTCGCTAATTGGAGTAAATTCACATATAACCAATATCATAGCAAGCCGGTAAATCAGCATGGCCTAGCATTGGGTACAGAGTTTATTCCGGATTTCAATAGCACCAAATATTATAAAAGAGTGGCATATAGGGGAGGGATCAAGGCAGAAATGCTTCCATATGAAATTGCAGGACAGAAAATCTCGCAAATACAGGCTACCTTAGGCGCAGGCCTGGTATTTGCAAAAACAGGTGTAACCCTAAATGTTGCAATTGCTTATGGAGAACGTGGAACAGTTGCCTCAAATCTTGTAAAGGAAAATTATTGGCTTGCAACTGTAGGCATAATATCTAACAGCAAATGGTTTGTTAGAAGAAGGCACGATTAGTACCCATTTTTTGGCAAGCTTATTTTTGATTCCATTTTCAGTTTAAACCTGGTATCCTAAATATTGGCATATGACCAACCGTGAAATTTCCAAAATGTTTAAGCTCACAGCTTCTTTAATGGAGTTGCATGAAGAAAACCCTTTCAAATCAAAGGCATACAATGATGCTGTCTTTGCAATAGACAAAATCTCACAGGACCTGTCA
>JACMRH010000088.1 GCA_014376535.1 Cytophagales bacterium
CTAAAGTAAAGTTTAAACAATATTTCCCTGATTAAAAATGGAATTATGAATTACATGATGGATTTTTCTACAGTTTCTTTAATGCCATCAGGATAGGTGGTAGTTTTAAAATCAAATCTTCTGTCAAACTTCGTTGAATTGAATACATAATCCCGGTCATATTGGTACATCATTTCGGGCATTTCTTTCATAATTGGGACAAAAAGACCAATTGCCTTTATAAGCCAACCCGGCAGGACTGAAACTTTATCAGGCGCATTCATTTCTTTTGCAAACAAGCTGATGAGCTGTTTTCCTGTAAGTGCGGCGGGATGTGTTGGTAAATGCCAAACCTGGTTAAAAGCATCTGGAGTGTTTCCTAGTATGGCTGTAGCTTTGGCTGCATCCGGTGTGTAGGTAAATGAGTGTTTTAAATTAGGATTTATAAACCAGTTGGATGTTTTTCCTTTTTTTATGTTTTTATATACAACTTCATTAAGCAAGCTTTTTTCATTGTTTGGCCCATAAAAATCTGCTGATCTTGCAATAAGGGCTGTTAACCTTCCCGTTTTTATTTCATTCAAAATCATATCTGCAATTTCTTTTCTCACAGCCCCTTTTTTACTTGAAGGATTTAATGGAGATTCTTCTGTCATATCGGATATAGCACTCTGGTCGTACATATAAACGTTATCGAAAAAGACCAATTTTGCATTGTGCTTAATGCAGGCATCAATGGTAGCACGCATTAATTTTGGCCAGTTTTCTTTCCAAACCTTTGCACTGTATTCAAAGCCAACCAATAAATAAACAACTTCTGAGCCGATAATAGCTTTTTCTACCATGCTTACGTCTGATAAGTCCGCAGGATAAAGATGGTCTGATTCATTTACTTTTTTTGGATTACGACTTACCAATCTTATTTGTGAAGTAAAGGCAGGTAATTCTTTGGCAAGTAGCGTTCCTATTGTACCATTTGCACCTAAAATAGTTTGCATAATTTTTCAATTTTCAGAATGATCTAAGTTATAGCACAGGATTTAATTTTCCTAAAATCAATAGTCTGTTATGACTGATAGATCGATAACAAGTAATTTGAGTAAACTCCCTCATTATATTTAATTTTGTAGTCTTCAAAGACAATATTTTGCCGGAAATTCTATTATTAATCCCACCATTAACACAGCTTAATACGCCCTATCCGGCTACAGCTTACCTAAAAGGATTTTTGAATCAGCAAAATATTCCATCAGCACAAGGAGACCTTGGGTTGGATATGGTTTTAAAAGTATTCAGTAAGCAAGGGCTTAAAGATGTGTTTAATGAAGCAGAATGCAGTAATTTTAATATTTCCCAGGAGTTACAATCTGTTTTGGTAAACAGGAAAGCATATGAGGAAACGATTGATTCTGTCATTTCATTCCTTCAAAATAATAAATACACATTAGCATATCGTATTGCCACACGTCAATATTTACCTGAAGGAAACAGATTTAATGTAATAGAAGACCTGGAATGGTTTTTTGGAAATAATGGGATTCAGGATAAAGCCCGCTATTTATGTACCCTATACCTAGAGGATTTGTCTGATTTTATTGTAGCAACGGTTGGGCCACATTTTGGCTTTTCACGCTATGCAGAGCGAATTGCCCGTACTGCAGTTTCCTTTGATCCGATTAAAGAAGAGTTGGAAAAACCTGATAATTACCTGGACCAGATTCTGGTTCAGTGTACCCAAGAATATTTCAGTGAAAACATTCCATTGATTGTAGGATTTACTGTTCCATTTCCAGGTAATCTTTATGGGGCTTTAAAATCAAGTCAATGGATAAAAAAGAATTTTCCACAGACGAAGATTGTACTTGGAGGAGGCTATGCCAATACCGAATTGAGGGAATTGAAAGACCCTGCAGTTTTTAACTATGTCGATTATATTTTGCTTGATGATGGAGAAGGGCCTTTGCTGGCTTTATACCAACATTTAACTCAGCCGGAAAAGCCAGTTTCTCTAAAAAGGACTTATATCTGCCAAAATGGTCAAGTTGTATACAAAAACGACTTGAAAACAAGGGATTTTAATCATTCACAGTTGCCTGCCCCCAATTATGAGGGGCTAAGGTTAAAAGATTATTTGTCTGTGATTGACATGCCCAATCCTATGCATCGATTATGGAGCGATGGAAGATGGAATAAGTTGACTATTGCACATGGCTGCTATTGGAAAAAGTGCAGTTTTTGCGATGTTTCCCTGGATTACATTTCACGATATGATCCTGCTCCAGCCAGATCAATAGTGGATAGAATGGAGGTTTTGATTGCCCAAACAGGTGAAACCGGATTTCATTTCGTTGATGAAGCTGCCCCACCACTTGCTATGCGGGACCTTGCTATTGAAATTCTACGAAGAGGGTTGCAGGTGACCTGGTGGACAAATATCAGGTTTGAGAAAACGTTTACTGAAGATTTGTGCAAGCTGTTAGCTGCATCAGGCTGCATTGCAGTGACAGGTGGTTTAGAAGTAGCCAGCGATAGGTTACTAAACATGATGGAAAAAGGCGTAACAATTGAACAGGTCGCCAGAGTGTGCAAAGGGTTTAGAGATACAGGAATACTTGTACATGCTTATTTAATGTACGGTTTCCCTACTCAAACCGAACAGGAAACCATCGATTCATTAGAAATTGTAAGGCAACTGTTTCAACAAAATCTTCTGCAATCTGCCTTTTGGCACCAGTTTGCCATGACTGTCCACAGCCCTGTTGGTATAAATCCTGAAAAATATTTAGTAAAAAGAGTTGGTCCGGAATTTAAAGGATTTGCAAACAACGATTTATATCATGAAGACCCAACAGGCACGTACCATGAAAAGTATTCAGATGGATTAAAAAAGGCTTTGTACAATTATATGCACGGAGTCGGATTAGATTTTCCACTTTCAACGTTTTTTGATTTTAAAGTTAGAAATACTTTAATCCCATCTAATTTAATATTCAACTTTTTCAAAAGTCCTGATTTTGATCTGGCAGAAATGAATCAGTATAGGTTAATGTGGTTTCAGGTAAAAGTTTCTTATTACAAAAAAAACAATAAAGGAACAGATCTGCTTTTTGTCTCCCGAAATTCAAGTGCAATAATCAATATGCCTTCTCCAATAGCCGAATTTTGGATCTCTCATGCAAACAGGCTGGAAATTACTTCCACAGAGCATTTAAATTATGGAACAACCATAGTACACTTTTCAGAGCTATGTCAGGTGAATGCAAAACAAATTTTAAAGCAAGAATGGTGGCGAAAGATTAAAAATGAATTTTTATGGGTAATAAAATAAATGCTTCTCGCTAATTAATATTCTAATAATAGCGGTTCTTCCCATTGAAAATAAGAATCGTATATTTGAATTCTTTTAAAGATAATTTTTTCAAATACACAATTATTTGAACTTGAAAACGTTAAGATTGATTGAGGTTAACAATGAATTTAAGAAAGTTAAAAAAGGCTGCCAAAAGATTGTATTACCTGCCAAGGGGAATTAATTTCTTTAAGTACACCTCTAACAAATGTTTACATTTTTTACTAAAATTTTCTAATAAGCTTACAATTGCAAGACCTTCTACCATCATGTTAGAAGTGACAAACCATTGTAATCTTAAATGCATCACTTGCCCGAGAGAATACAAGTTTGGCCATGAAATGGATTTGGGGCATATGCCTATTGAAGAATTGAAAAAGGTAGTAGATCAGGCTTATCCATATATTGATTCTATTGGTTTGACTGGTTTAGGAGAACCATTGATCTACAAACACCTTGAAGAAGCGCTTCAATATATTAAAGGTAAAAATAAGGGAATAATAACTTCTCTTTCAACAAATGCTAACCTTCCAAAGACCTTTGAAAGAGTTAAGTCGATTTTGCCTTACCTTGATACTTTACAAATATCTACAGATGGTATAGGCGAAGTTTATGAAGCAGTTCGTTTAAGGGCAAGTTACCAGGAGCTATACAATAATATTATACTGATCAGAGATTACATACGTGAACAAAAGATAGATACAGATCTGATGTTTAATGTAGTTATTGTAAAAGAGAATTATAAACAAATGGCAGAACTGGTCACCCTGTCAAATGAACTGGGAATATCGTATCTGAATTTTGCCAGGTTCAATCTTGCAGCGGCAAAAATCAACGAAACAAGTTATTATGAACTTTATACTTCTATTGATTTCAAAAATGAGGTAAAACGTGCTGAAACTGAGGCAAAAAAATATCCAAAGTTAAAATTTAACAATTGGCAGAATATGGAAAGTGAAGGTTTTAAAACCTGTTATTTTCCATGGAGCCATTTTTATGTTTCCTGGGATGGCTTCTCGGTACCATGTTGCTCGAAACCTTTTCCGAAAGAATTGGAATTTGGGAATATATTTAAAACCGGCTTGATGAATTCGCTTAACAGCTTAAAATATCAGGATTTCAGGAAAATGTGGCAAAAAAATGAAACTCCTGAATTCTGTGTTGGATGCGATGTCATTGAATGTCGAAATAAATAATTAAAAAGGCTGCTTAGCATCCATCGGATAGCCTTTGTTTACCCAATCAAAAATCAAATCTTCCTGTAGGTTTAAGATTTTTACTTTTTTAAAGCCTAAACTTTGGAGGTGTGTGTAGGCTGGCTCCACATTTGGACAATGATCCATTTTGCAGCAACCACAATAAATTACCACTTCTTTGTTTTTATCACCTGCAAATTTGACAACGCCTGCTTTAAATTGTTTCAATCCATCATAATCAGAAACAGGACCAAGTTTTACTGCTCCTTTAATATTTCGCATAGTTCCTGTGTTCAATATCAATGGTTTGGGTGCTTTTGGGTCTTTAATAACTTTTACTAAAGCAGCAGGGTCGTATAGTTGCTCTGCTGTCCAAGGATTGACACCAGTTAGTGTGAAGGATGAAATTGTGAAAACCAGAATTGCAAAAAGAAAATTTTTCATGATACGGATGTTAGTGGGTAAACCACATTCAAAATTAAAAAGTTCTGTATAATTCAGGGCTTTTAAATAATCGTAAATTTTACACCTTAAAGTGTACTTTTGTTAAGAGATGATTATTGCAACAGAAATCAAGAAAAAATATGGCACCCTGGAAGTGTTAAAGGGGGTTAGCCTGAGCATTTCAAAAGGAGAATTTGTAAGTATTGTAGGTGCATCGGGTGCTGGCAAATCTACCTTGTTACATATTTTAGGTACTCTAGATAAAACTGATTCTGGTTCTTTAAATATTTCAGGGCAGGATCCATTTAAACTTTCATCCAATAAATTAGCTGTTTTTAGAAATACCCAATTTGGTTTTGTTTTTCAGTTTCACAACCTTTTGCCTGAGTTTACAGCTCTTGAAAATGTTTGTATGCCTGGCCTGATAGGCAAAAGACCAGAGAAAGTAGTGAAAGAAGAAGCAATGCAATGGCTTCAGAAATTTGGATTGGAAAAAAGGGCAGACCATAAACCTTCTGAACTTTCAGGCGGAGAGCAACAAAGAGTTTCTGTTGCCCGAGCCCTGATTAACAAGCCTGCAATTATTTTTGCTGATGAGCCTACAGGCAACTTAGATTCAAATAATGCCCATCAGATGCATGAATTATTTCTTGAGTTGAATAGAGAAATGAAAATAACGTTTGTGGTCGTAACACATAATCCTGAATTTGCCGATATGGCTCATAGAAAGATTGAAATGAAAGACGGGGTCATAATTAATAATTAAGAATTAATAATTAGGGTCGATCATCCAGACTCCTACTGTCAACCGTGCCCTGTCAACCGTACACCATATTCGTTTGAAAATAGCAGGGAATTGATTTACTTTGATGTTGGAATAAACCTTTTTAATAATATATAATGAACGTACACGAATATCAGGGGAAGGAAATTCTGAAAAAATACGGAGTTAAAATAGGAGAGGGCATTGTTGCCGATACCCCTGAGCAAGCTGTAGAAGCTGCCAAAAAACTTACTGAGATGACAGGTGCTAATATTTGGGTTGTAAAAGCTCAGATTCACGCCGGTGGAAGAGGAAAAGGTAAAATTAAAGGCACTGAATATCGTGGCGTTATGGTTGCCAAATCTTTAGATGAGGTAAAACAGAAAGCTGAACAGATTTTAGGAGGAACGCTGATTACCATCCAAACTGGTGCAGAAGGAAAACTTGTAAGTAAAGTCCTTGTCGCTGCTGATGTTTATTATCCAGGTGCAAGCCAGCCTAAGGAGCTATATTTAAGTATTTTGCTTGATCGTGGAACAGGTCAGAATGTAATTATCGCCAGTACAGAAGGTGGTATGGACATTGAAGAAGTTGCACACAACACTCCTGAAAAACTATTTAAAGAGTGGGTCAATCCATTAGTAGGACTTCAGGCTTTCCAGGCTAGAAAAATCGCCTTTAAACTGGGCCTTGCCGGTAATGCTTTGAAAGAAATGGTAACCTTTATTACCAAAATATACAGGGCATACGAAGAAAGTGATGCTGCCATGATTGAGATCAATCCGGTATTGAAAACTTCTGATGACCAGATTTTAGCTGTCGACTGTAAAATGAGCATTGATGATAATGCACTTTACCGTCACCCTGATCTTGCAGCTTACAGAGATATTACAGAAGAAGATCCATTAGAAGTTGAAGCAGGAGAAAGCAACCTGAACTATGTAAAACTAGACGGGAACGTTGGTTGCATGGTAAACGGTGCAGGACTTGCAATGGCTACTATGGACGTGATAAAATTATCTGGTGGTGAGCCTGCTAACTTTCTTGACGTAGGAGGAGGAGCAAATGCAAAAACGGTAGAAGCAGGTTTCAGGATCATCTTAAAAGATCCGAACGTAAAAGCAATCCTTATCAATATTTTTGGAGGTATCGTTCGTTGCGACCGTGTTGCTAACGGTGTTGTTGAAGCTTACAAAGCAATTGGGAACATACCAGTTCCTATTATTGTCAGGTTACAAGGTACGAACGCTGAAGAAGGAGTAAGGATTATCAATGAGTCTGGACTTAAAGTTAAATCAGCAGTTGTATTGAAAGATGCTGCTAAACTTGTAAGTGAAGCCATTAGTTAGTTGATTTAAGATATTTATTGTTTGAAAGGCAGCCTAGAGCTGCCTTTTTTTGTTTATAAACCTTTAAGATTTGTGATATTTTCAGAATCTTTTGCATGAAAAATGCTTTATTTTTATTGCAGCAAAAGTTACCTCTTCTATCACAAAAACGAGATTCTTAATTAATACCGTATTCTAGTCAATTAACGTAATAACAAAATATCATATGTTAGTTTTCTTTTCTTTTTCTTGAAATAGAAATAATTATTATTTATTCCGTTACAAATATTTTCCGTAAGAGTATTGTATATGCAATTGAGTTTTTCATGAAATCAACAATACGAAATACATTCTCCTTTATTGTTATCACATTTCTTTTTTCAAACAGTATAATTCAGGCTCAGCAACTGGCATTTCCTACTGCTGAAGGCTATGGGAAATACACAACTGGAGGAAGGGGAGGCAAGATTTATATTGTAAACAATTTGAATGATGCCGGAAGCGGTTCGCTAAGGGAAGCCTTGCTGGCAAGTGGCAAAAGGATAGTTGTTTTTAAAATATCGGGTATTATCAAACTTTTGTCCGATATCAACATCAGCAATGGAGATTTAACAATATTAGGCCAGACTGCTCCTGGAGACGGCATTTGCATTGCCAATTATACTGTACAGTTATCAGCAAGCAATATTATCATTCGCTATATGCGTTTCAGACCAGGAAGTTATCAGACCGGAGAATACGATGCTTCATGGGGACGGAATAACAGAGATATTATCCTGGATCACAATTCTTATTCATGGGGTAATGATGAACAGGCGAGCTTTTATGATAATACCAATTTTACAATGCAATACTGTCTGATCACAGAAAGCTTTTATTCTTCAACTCATCCTAAAGGAGATCATGGGTATGGTGGTATTTGGGGTGGGATGGGAGCTACTTTCCATCATAATCTTTTGGCAAACCATACAAGCAGAATGCCTCGCTTTTGTGGTGCAAGATATCACTTAGCTACTGCTTCCACTGAAATAGTGGACTTCAGAAATAATGTAATTTACAACTGGGGCTTTAACAATAGCTACGGTGGCGAAGCTGGCAACCATAACATGGTGAACAATTATTACAAACCTGGGCCTGCAACTGCAACAGGGCAAGTAAAATACAGAATCATTAACCCATCTGATGTCAAAGCTGATGGTAATCCCATAAGCAAATGGTTTTTGAGTGGTAATTATATGTTAGGCAATGCACCTGTTACTGCTGATAATTGGAGTGCGGCAGTGCAACCTTCAGATGGTACCATCACTTTAAACGAATTAAAACTTAATGCAGCTTTGCCGTCTATGGGCATAGTAACTCAAACCGCTACTGATGCTTACACAAAAGTATTAGCTACGGCTGGCGCCAGCCTTAAAAGAGATGCTGTAGATTTGCGTGCAGTAAATGGCGTGACGAGTGGTAGCTCAAATTTTGGAGGAATTTATGGGGCAAAAACGGGTATAATTGACAATGAAAGTCAGGTCGGAGGATTTCCTGTTTACACAAGCACTGCCCCTCCTACGGATACAGACAATGATGGCATGCCGGATTCATGGGAAACTTCGCATGGACTAAACAACTCTTTAGCAGACCAGAATAGTGACAGAGACAGTGACGGTTACACCAATATTGAAGAATATGCCGGCTGTTTGGTTGGTGAATTTTCAACTTGTAGTACTGCCTTGCCAGCTACCATTGTTAAACAAGGGGCTGGTTCATCAAGCCAAACAGTTTCAATTGGTACTTCCATCGTTCCTTATTCTTTTGCCTGGAACAACGCCTCAACAGTGGTTGTAGCAGGTATGCCTGCAGGCATTGTGATAGATATTAACAATATCACCAAAACTGCTTCAATTAGCGGTAAGCCCACGATTACTGGTGTGTTCAATTATGTTGTTGCTACATCAGGTGGGAATCCGGACACTACAAGAAAAGGAACCATTACTGTGACTGATGTTTTGACCGATTTACAATCTGAGTATCTGAAAACCAATTTATTAGTTTATCCAAATCCATTCAAGGACAAGCTGAACCTTTGTTTAACTGGCGTGTTTAGTTATGAAATTTTTGACACCAAAGGGATAAGACTTCTTGATGGGACAGCTGATAGCATCTTGGAAACCGGAGAAAGTCTTTCGAAAGGAGTTTATCTTCTTAGGATTCAACAAGACAACCAGCAGCGAGTCATAAAAATTGTAAAAGACTGATTTTTATATATGTTGAATAAGCATAAAAGAATATAATAAGTAATAAATTATGATAAAAATGATACTATTTAAAAAGACCACTGTATTTTTTGCCCTTTTCTTGCTTATGCAATATGTAAAAGCGCAGACTATGGTACCAATGGATAATGTAGTAAATGTAAGCAACGACATGCAGTTTAAACTCACCTTTGCTGCGGCACCTATTTTACAAAGTGCTGGTAAAATTAGTTTGTACAAGACCAACGGAACCCTTGTGGAATCTATTGACCTCTCAACAATGCCAACAGGAGCACCTATGTCAGCCACCTGGCCATGGATTGAGACTTTGAATGGAACTGCCATAAGAGTAGTTCCCGTTACGATTGATGGTAAATCCGCCATTATCCGTTTTTCTGTTGGAGCAATGGTGTATAGCACAGGTTATTACATAACTGTTGATAAAGCAGTTTTTTCTAATTCCACTATTATAGGTTTTAACGGAATTTTAGCGAATAACTGGAGTTTTACCACAAGGTCTAAGCCTGCCACAGACCTGGATTATACCGTTTCTGCAGATGGAACCGGCGATTTTGCTACTTTACAAGGTGCACTTGACTTTTTGCCGACTGGTACGGCCAATGCCAAAATTTTAATTAAGAATGGTACATACATAGGGTTAGCTTACATCAAAGGAAAAAACAAATTTACCATAGAAGGAGAGAGCCGGACGGGGGTTATTCTTAAGGGCTATAACAATTCGAACTTGAATGCCAGTACACACTGGAGATCAGTAGTCAACATTCAAGGAGATGACATTAACATTATTAGCCTTACGATGATTAATTCAACTCCTAATGGTGGTACCCAGGCGGAAGCCCTGAAGTTGAACGGAGTACGAAATGTAATAGTGAATTGTGAGTTTTATAGTTATCAGGACACAGTGCTTATTGAAGGAAAGGTTTACTTTAAAGATTGTTTACTTGAAGGCGATGTGGATTTTATCTGGGGAACAGGAACAGTGTTTTTTCAGTCATGTGAAATAAGGGCCAATGACAATGGAGGCTACAACGTAATGGCACGTAATGGCAATACCAATCATGGCTATGCCTTTGCAGATTGTAATATAACCCGTAAATCGACAGCGACTACAACTCAATATCTGGGACGAGATGCAGGTGCCAGTTATCCTTATGCTGAAATAGTGTACCTGAATTGTACTATGGGGCAGCATATACCTGCAGTAGGTTGGAGCATCAACAGCACTATAGATGCAACCAACATTGTATTTGCCGAATACAAAAGTGTAAACACAGCCGGCGTTTTGATAAATACTTCCGGAAGAAGCCCAAAATCTAAACAACTAACAGCGAGTCAAAACACACAATACCGTGATTTAAATTGGTTTTTTAACGGATGGACGCCTATTGTACCAGCCTACAGTTCCGTTACAGCAATTGAAAAAAATATTATAGAATCTGATATTGCTATATTTCCTAATCCCTTTACAGATCGATTTACTATTCAACAAAAGGGTTTATTTAGTTATAAGATCCTGAACCTGGAAGGAGAGGAGCTGGCTTCGGGACAGGCATCTGATCTTAAGGAAGTTGACCCAGCTTTGAATTGCGGCATTTACTTACTTCAGATTGAAGGAAATATGGGAATCAAAACATTTAAAATTGCAAAATCAGAAAAGTGAAATTGCAGGCACCACGGGTGGTATATCGGACTCTTTCTGCTAGTTGTTTAAAGAGTTAATACCTTGTTGTTTAAGTTTTTCTAATCCTTCTTTCATTGCACTGATTTTTTCAGCGGAGTGCCCCTGCCATATCGTAACTTCTCCAACTACTCTGAATGGAAAGATAGATCGATATGATTTTGTTGGATTTCCCGGGAATTTCTTGTTAGTAAGGTCGGGGTCATCTTCAACTTCGCCCGTAGGTTCAACTAAATAAATCCTTTCCTTTCCATTGCCAAATGCAAGTTCTGCACCCCAAATAGCAGCATCTAAAGTAGCAGACAGGAATATATATTTGGCCTTATTTTGCTGTCCGTAATTTGAATTGAAACCAACTTCAATAAGATCTCCAATTTTAAGCTCAGCTTTGGTTCCGTGAAAATATGTCTGAGCAAAAGGGCTTGGACTGCTTGTGTAAGAGGAATTGGTTTGTTGCATTTTATTTAACGAACAGGTGTTTAAGAAAACCAGGCACTTAAAACCAGTTCATACGCCTACTGTTGCAACAACCAACACAGCTCTGGTTTGCTTAAACACTGTGTGTGCGCCCAGTATGGGCGCACTTGTACGAAAGTACAAAATATCCTTGGAGGTGCAAGTCCTCTATTGGAGAGTTGGAGAAGCCAATTAGTAAGCCGCAAGCTGGTTTGCCGTGAGGCATGCAGTGAAATTACTGAACACGGGAGTGTTGAAAGTACCGAGCATAGCTCACGGGATTACAAAGTCTGGTACTATGGTACATGCTCGAGCACGAGAGTGCGAATAGGACGCACGAAGTGCTGGCATAAGAGGCTCTTAAACGTGGGCAAGCAAGCACACCATTGCAAAGCCCTTGTCCAACAAACGTTTAGCAGTAGATGTTGGAGTGATCAGAGGATAGGATGCGTCATTACCTGTGGGAGATCTCGACCGTCATGCGTGGCAAGTTGAGAAGTCAGCCGAGGTCGTAGTAGTCGGATGGAACGAGCCAATGGAAAGATTGGAAGGACTCACAAC
>JACMRH010000089.1 GCA_014376535.1 Cytophagales bacterium
ATGTTATAATCAGGATTCTTCTAATACTTATAAAACCAGGCTCGATATTTTCTAGCCTGGTTTTTTTTATTAAAGGTCAGCCAGACTTAATTAATTTCCATTTCTAAAAACTTAAAATTTAAGGATCATTTTAAACTTTAAACAGAATGCTATTTCCTACTCAAAATAAAATTGTAAGTAAATAAGGCATTACCTACTGCACATTCATCAAAAGAGACGACCTCATAACCCATTTGCTGATATTTATTAACTACACTCATTACTAATGTAATATTTGATTCATCGTCTTCCCAAATACCCTCTTTTGTAAATGGGTACTGAACTTCTGAAGTACCATCTGGTTTAAATATTTTTATATAGGACCTCTTTTTCCAGGTAGATCCTCCCCCAGCCAGTTTGGCTTTGATGATTATATTAGAACTTGAGGTATCAGCGTTCTTAAAAGCCATTAAACCTGAAAGTAAACTGACACTTATAACTGAGATTAAAATAACAATAATTGATTTTTTCATTACATAAAATTTTGGTTCTACAAATTTAGTTTTTGTTCTAAAAAATTTGCGATGGATCAGAATTAAATCCAAGCCTCATTTCATTAATTCACCTTATTACCAATTTATTTTTTTCTGCAAAAGAACTTGGATACAAAATATTATCCCTGGCAGTGTAATTGATAAAATAGAAATAGCCTTCCTGACATAACTACCTGTTTGGCAAGTGTATTTTAACTTGGTAATTCTAAACTGGCGGGCAAAAAGAAATTATTATTTACAACATCAGGCAGTTTAAATTAAATTAATTCCTACCCTTAGAAAACATCTCCTTTACTGATGTCCATTTAATTTCTGGATACCGGCCATTGTCATAGTGGTCCATCCTGGCCTTTCCTTGCATCATATCCCGCATGTATTGCATGCCCTGCCAGGCAGGGTAAAGCTTGTTTTTTCCAGAACTTAAAAATCTTGTAACCTTAATCAAAATATTAAGCAAACCGACTCCTCCGGGCCTTAATAGTTTAAATTTATGATTACTTAATTCAGACATGATGTCTGCCATTTGAATTGGACTTAACCTATCACCTGCTACTTTCAGATATCGGGGACTCGAATCATCCAGGGCAACACAGGCAGTGAATTCAGCTACATTATCCATCGTAGTGAAGTCAAGAGTCTGGTGTTTATTGCCCCAATAAAATATTCGCTTCTTTTTGAAGAGAATCATAGGCATTTCTTCTTTCAAAAGTTCCATAAATGCTCCATTAAAAATGGTAGTAGCAGAAATAGTAGAATTTTCAAGATGGGAATGAAATTCTCTCCTCAAATCCAGGTTTCTGTTTGTTCCTGGTGTCAGGTTTGTAAAATCCAGGGAAAAATCAGACGGAATAAATCTGGGAACCTGAGCTTTTATTGCAGCATCCAATAATACTTTTTGAGTTTCAATAATAACAGGTCTTAAACCCGATAAAGCAGAGATAACACAAGTGGCACCTTTGCATGCTTCAGTCACTTCTTGAAGGTTAAGCATATTGATCTTAACTATTTTAATTCCCAGGCTTTCTAATTGACTTAAAGCCTGAGGATTACTTTCATGTCTGACGATGGCTGTCAGATTTACACCTTTCTTTATCAAGGATTTAGATATTCTCCCACCTAAATTTCCTGTTGCTCCTGCGATTACTATCATAGCTAGTATTAGTGTCACCTATTTAAAAAATCAAACAACTCCATATTGAATTTGTTTAATTTAGATAAAATGATTCGAATGAGGATATATTTATATTCTTTCTAGGTGACTTAATAAAAATGGGGAACCATTTCATTGTATTATTCCCAAAATCAATTGCATAAAACAATTAAATAATTTAAATTTATACTACTTTAAATTTCTAATAATTCTATGAAATCAACTTTTACAAATTTGTGTCTGGTATTTAGCCTGTTCATATGCAATACATTAAACGCGCAAAAAATAGAGGCTGAAAGCGGTGTTTTGGACGGCGGTGCCGTTGTTGTTACAAATGCTTCAAGTTCAGGAGGGAAGTATGTTACAACCAATGCAGGTAATATTACTATTTCTACATCAACTGCAACTACAGGTTTTTACAATGTATATATTTATGTTGCAGCACCCTATGGCGACAAACAGAACAATTTTATTTTAGATGGCAATTCTGCTGTGTTTGCTACACCGCTTAACACAAACTATATCAGATTAAAAGTAATTAGCTCACAAAAGGTTAATGCTGGGTCTCATACAATAAAAATAACCAATTCCTGGGGATACATAAATGTGGATTACATTGAATTTGAAGCAGTTGATGCGTCCAGCAGGTTCAATGTTAATAAAACACTTGTTACTCCAAATCCAACCAAAGAAGCTGCTTGCCTTTATCAATTTTTATATGATAACTATGGCAAAAAAATTCTTTCCGGCGTCATGACTTTAAATAGTTTTGATGAATCAAACTTTCTGAAACAAAATACAGGAAAAGAACCTGTTGTATTGGGGATTGACTTTTTACATACAAACAGAAAATATACATGGTACAATGACCAAACTCCAGTAGATGATGCAAAAGCATGGTCTGCCAAGAATGGTATCCCTGTTTTCTGCTGGCATTGGAGAGATCCGTCAAGAGCAACGGAATCTTTTTATACCCAAAAAGGGAATGCAACCACTTATACAACTTTTGATATCAAGAAAATCAACGATCCAGCGTCCACAGAATACAAGGCAATGTTAAGCGATATTGATTACACAGCAACCCTTCTAAAAAGTCTTCAAACTGCCAACATCCCGGTGATTTGGAGGCCATTACATGAAGCAGCAGGTGGATGGTTTTGGTGGGGTGCTGATGGGGCTTCCTGCAAAAAACTTTATCAGATCATGTATGACAGAATGGTTAATTTTCATGGGCTCAAAAACCTGATATGGGTTTGGACCAGGGAACCAAATGACGAAGCCTTTTACCCGGGTGATGCCTATGTAGACATAGTTGGAAGAGACATTTACAAAGATGGTGACCACGGTTCACAGGTTATTGAATTTAATAATCTTAATACTTTATATGGAGGCAAAAAGATGATCACGATCAGCGAATCTGGTTCTTTTCCTGATGTAACAAACCTGATTAATGATGGAGCAGGTTGGTCATGGTGGATGCCCTGGTATGGTGGATACACTGAATCAGCCACGTATAATTCACTTGATTTGTGGAAAAAAATGTTTGCCAGTGATTATGTAATTACACTTGATGAGATGCCTAATTATAAGAACTGTACTTTGGTTTCAGGAATAGAAGAAGAAGTATCAGAATCTAAGGGATTAAAAATATACTTCTCAGAAGCTACAGGGAATGTAATAGTTAACAGTCCAGAGGTAATTGGCCAGTTAACAATATTTAATACTTTAGGAGAAATTGTGATTCAAAAATCTGTTAATTCGACAAATATAGAAGTTCCGGCACTTAACTTGAAATCAGGTATATACTTAGTAAAAGCTGATAACAAAAATCCGGTAAAGATTTTTAAACAATAGAAATTTTTTTTCTCAGAAAGGACTAAATACTTATTTGTATTTAGTCCTTTTTTTATTCCATATCGTGCAAATAGCCAATTGCATACTTTTGCCTGTATTGGTCTAGTGTTCCAATAAAATCGTCATTTTCCTGTATAGATTTGACATAAATTTCCAACTCTGCATCTGGAACCTGGTCCAATATATTTCTTACAGTTTCGGGATTATCTAAAATTTCATTTAAGCTTAAGTTGCTAATATCACTTACTGATTCAGCCTTCTGCATAAAAGCTTTATAATCTGGCTCCTTTTTTGGTGCAATGAAGCTTATAAATGGAGTACCTTCTAATCTTTTCGAGATACTTAAATGGATATGAGATATTTGGTCATAGGTCATAAGTGCTGATTTATATACGGTAATGTAAACAAAACAAATAATGCCACCGATGCTCCAATAGAACCAAGAGACACCGCTATTATAAGTATCGAGCTAGCTGTTTTGTGAGGACTAGAATTTTGATTATCAAATAAGTTTCTAAACAAGTGGGATTCTTTATTGTTCAAAAATTCATTTCCGAATTTCAAACCCATATCCTTTGTCTTAATTAACCGCCTTTCATAATTTCTATTCCAAATAAAAAAAATCACACCTAGCAAGCCATTAATCATCATTACGATACTTGTTATTGCAGAAAGAAAGCCTCCTTGTGCTATCAGGCAATAACAGGTGGAAACATGCACTGCAATGACAACAAAATACCCTGCAAGCATTGCCTGTTTGGACAACAGCAGAAAACGGTATTGATTAATTATTTGTTGGAATTGCTCTGCTTTTGAAAAAATATCCTCCTGGAAATCGGCCATTGCTTAAAGGCAAAAATTCTATACCAGAAAATTAAAAATTTCTTTTCAGGTCAGGAAATACAGAAGTAGAAGAAAAATTAGTTGTTTTCTGATCCACGATAGCCTCATAAGCAGCATCATGAATTTTAGTTCTGATATTTTGCAACACAAGCTTCTTATTTTCAGCTGTGGGAAAGGTTCTGTTTGAAAGAAATATGTAAATCAATTGTTTCTCAGGATCGGCCCAAAAGCATGTACCAGTAAATCCAGTATGTCCAAAAGTTGAATGAGAAGCATAAAAAGATGTAGGTCCGTTTTTTTCCATGGAAGGTTTATCCCAGCCTAAGCCCCTTCTGTTGTAGAAATAATGCGCCCTGGTAAATTCCTGGATCGTTTCTTTCTTGAAATAACGGATTCCATTGTATTCTCCACCATTCAGTAACATCTGTATGATGATAGCCAGGTCGTTTGCATTTGAAAACAAACCTGCGTGTCCACCAATACCTCCTAACATCGCAGCTCCCTGGTCATGAACAGTTCCCCGAATTTCCTGGAACCTGAAATAATTATCCATTTCTGTTGGAGCTATTTGGGAAGCTGGAATTCTGTCTAATGGCCTAAATCCTAAGTATTTAACATCAAGTGGCTTGTAAAACTTCTGGTTAAGGAAATCATTAATAGGCACATTTAGAATTCTTTCGCAAATGGCTTTCATGATGTAAAAACCGAGATCGCTGTATACATACCCATAACATTCCTGACCATCCTTTTTCATCAAGGTATTTGACTGAATGGTCCATTTCCACATTGAATCAGCAAGGGCCAAATCAGCATACATTGAGGGAGTTACGGGAAGACAATAGCTACCGTATTTTTCATTACAATAAACATTATCTTTTGGCATTTTAATATTAAGAGTACGTTTCCAATGTTCGATAAACGCAATTAAACCAGCCTGATGACTCAATACTTCCTGCACATTCAGGTTTTCCTTATTGGTTCCGATAAATTCAGGTAAATAAACACTCACCGTACTATCTAAAGAAATTTTGCCTGTTTCATACAAGTGCATCACTGCCAGGGTCGTCGCAGCGACTTTTGTTATTGATGCCAGGTCATAAACCGTATTTTCATTTACTGAATCTTTCCCTTCGTAATTTAAATATCCAAAGGTTTTGTTATAAACGATTGTTCCGTTTTTTGCCAGTAAGATCTGGCACCCTGGCATGGCTTTGTCCTTGATAGCGGCCAAGGCTATAGTATCAATTTTACTAAGTTTATAAGTGCTCATTCCAACACTTTCAGGAATAGAATATTTAAAGATGTCGTTTCTGGCTGTGGTATCTCCCAAACCTTCTTTGATTGTGGCAGAGGCACTTACCGGCAGTTTTCCAGTAGCCTGAATTGCGCCAAAAATAATCTGGGGGATAATCTTTTTGGTAGTAAAATTATCTTCGTATCCACATATGAGGTAATCTACTTTTTCAAAGTTTTTAAGGCTATATGCATTCCCAGAAATGGAAACTACAACTTTGGTTTTCCTTGATAAACGATTGACCATTTCAAGTGCGCCGGCAGGTATATTGTAATTTTTGCTTCTCTGATTATTCATCTCATGAAAACTGATTACAACAACCTTGAATTTGCTTAGCGAATCGCCCAATTTGGTGTAATTGAAATCAGACATCTCCTTTCTTGGAACTGAATAATTTCTAAATGCTGCATACTTATTAAGCGTGGATTGCACTATATTATCCTTATCCAAACCGATTGTTACAGATGCGAAGGACAAAGAATCTTTTCTTTTTATTGGTATAAAATTGTTTTTGTTTTTTACAACTGTAAAAGCCTTCTCATAAAGCTTTACTCTCAAAGCCTGAGCATCAGCATTATTCAAATCCTGAAAAAGGCTATCCGTTTTAATGACTTGAGGTGAAGTTAGCTTAAGCCAATACTTTGTTGTCAGTATTTTTTTTACGGTTTTGTCTATTTCCTTTTGAAAACTTTTCTTTTTAGCAGCCTCCTTAATTAGCTCAATAGCTTTTGGAACATTTTCAGAAAACAACAAAACATCATTTCCAGCCTGCAAAGCTTTTAAGTCTACTTCTCCAGGTTTATTGAATTTGCTAACACCTTTCATATTCAGTGCGTCAGTAAAAATAATCCCGGTAAAAATCATTTTATCTTTAAGCAAATCAGTCACTACTTCGGGCGACAAAGTGGTAGCGCGGTTTGGAGTATTATCATAAGCAGGTATGTGCATGTGGGCAACCATCACACTACCTACACTGTCTTTAAACAATCTTTTAAAAGGATATAAATCAATACTTTCGATTCTTTTCTTGTCATTATTAACTACAGGTAAGGTTAGATGTGAATCTGAATCAGTATCGCCATGGCCAGGAAAATGTTTTGCACAGGCAAGCACTTTTCCATCCTGCAGACCCTTCATGTAGGCAACACCCTTATCAGCCACTTTCTCTTTGTCTTCACCAAATGAACGGTTGCCAATGACAGGATTGTCCGGGTTGCTGTTAACATCTACAACAGGCGAAAAACTAACATGAACCCCAAGTCTACGGCATTGATATGCAATCTCCCTTCCCATTTGATAAATCAAAGTATTATCTGCCAGGGCACCTAAAGTCATTTGTTTGGGAAAACTAACGGTACTGTCCAGCCTCATTCCCAAACCCCATTCAGCATCCATTCCTATCCAAAGAGGGATTTTAGAGAGGGCCTGATATCGGTTTGTTAACCTTGCCTGTCTTAATGGTCCACCCTGGAAAAATATTAATCCACCAAGGTTATATTTCACAATTAAAGAATCTATCTGAGCATAATGTTCTTCCGTTTTATTGGAATATGCGGCAACCATAAATAACTGGCCAAGCCTTTGATCGGCTGTCATGGATTCGAAAACGCTATCAACCCATTGTTTTTGAGAAAGTTGGGTTTGGGCTAAAGAGTTTATTGAAAGCAAAAAGGCTATGATAAGCCCGGAATACTTATTCAAAAGGAAAGGTTTAATGGTTCAACAACTTAAAATTAAAGATTAATAGTAATGATTGGATCAATTGGAGTTTAAATCTAAGATAAAGATTTGCCAATGGCCAAAGCAATTAATATCCATCCGGCAATCAAACAAAGGCCGCCTATGGGGGTAATGGCTCCAAGCCAGCGGTATCCGCTCAAACATAATATATACAGGCTTCCTGAAAATATGAGCATGCCCAGCATATAACTGTAACCGGCGTATTCCAAAAATTTATGCTGAACATGAAACATTAAAATTCCAAGAAGGAACAAGGCCAAAGAATGGTAAAACTGATATTTAACTGCTGTTTCGAAAGTATCCATCCTTCCGTTTTCTTCCAGGAATTTCCTTAAACCATGTGCACCAAAGGCTCCTATCATTACCGAAATTGCTCCTGAAATACTGGCTGTTAATAGAAATAGTTTTTGCATAATTAAATAGATAGCGTTTTAAAACTTTACTTTATGATTTCTTTATCAAATCTTACTTTAGCATAATTCCAGCAGCAAACCTGCCTGTTTTGTTTTTAAAATACCTGGCTGAATAAAATTTATCAGGATTTGAAAATGTACAAATTCCTGCAACCTCAATGTTATTTTCCTTCAAACCAAAATTTAATCCCTGGTCTTTATTTGCCTCCCATAAATCTGGGAAGTACTTATCAGTGATTTTGTTGTGTTTAAAATACTTTTTTGAACCATCTCCCTGTAATTCAAGAAAAGATTGATAAACATCCTCTCCTACTTCATATTTCTCCTGAGATATAGATGGGCCAACCGACAATATTATATCTTCCGGCTGACTTCCAAAATTATCTGCCATGGTTTGCAATGTTTTTAATGTGATTGAAGATGCAGTTCCCCGCCAGCCGGCATGAATTGCTGCAACTACCTGTTTTTTAGCATCATAAGCAAGTAAAGGAACACAGTCAGCACCCATAACACATATACAGATTCCTTTAACATTGGTGACCAGTGCGTCAGCTTTTGATGGATTTCCATCATATTTTTCAGACACTATTAGGACTTTATCTGAATGATACTGGCTAACAAAAAACAATTGATCAGGTTTTATATCAAGAGAACCTGCAAGTAAAGACCTGTTTTCTTTTACATGCTGATCTATGTCTCCAACAGAAAAGCCAAGGTTCAAACCTGCCAATTCGGCTAAGCTTATTCCACCATCTTTTCCAGAAACAAAATGTTGAATTTTATCCTGAGTTGAAAAATTTTGAAACTTCCAAAGAGAAATGCCTTTTGAATTCGTAAGGAACATTGTAGAATATGATTGATATAAATTTAACAGAATTGAATATATTTTTTGAGATTTACAGCTAAAAATAAATGGTGATGTTAAGGAATTTACAGCTTGAAATTAAATGAGAAAAAAGATCCTCATCATTGACGATGAAATGGCAATCAGATCTTCCCTTCGGGAGATTCTGGAATATGAAAAACACGAAGTAGATGAAGCTTTTGATGGAGAAGATGGCTTGAAAAAGCTTGGATCGAGGGATTATGATCTGGTGTTATGTGATATAAAAATGCCCAGAGTAGATGGAATGGAAGTTCTTCAAAAGGCCAGTTCCGGAGAAAACTGCCCACCTTTTATCATGATCTCGGCACATGCGACTATTGAAATTGCAGTTGAGGCCACAAAAAAAGGTGCATTTGATTTCCTGGTCAAACCTCCTGATTTGAACAGATTGCTCTTATCCGTAAAAAATGCATTGGAGAAAAATGTTCTTGTTAAAGAAACAAAATTTCTGAAAGAGAAAGCAAACAAAAAATACGAAATAATTGGCGAAAGTGCTGCAATAAAAGAAGTCAAACTATTAATTGAAAAAGTGGCGCCTACAGAAGCAAGGGTGCTTATAACCGGGCCAAATGGTGCAGGGAAAGAACTTGTGGCAAGACAACTTCACGCTTTAAGCAACAGGGTCTCGGCACCTTTCGTTGAAGTGAATTGTGCAGCAATCCCATCAGAATTAATTGAAAGTGAACTATTTGGGCATGAAAAAGGCTCTTTTACGTCTGCTGTTAAACAAAGGATCGGCAAATTTGAACAAGCTGATGGAGGAACAATATTTTTAGATGAAATAGGCGATATGAGTCTTTCGGCACAAGCCAAAGTTTTGAGGGTGCTTCAGGAAAATAAACTTTCAAGGGTTGGAGGAGAAAAAGATATTAACGTAGATGTAAGAATTCTAGCAGCAACTAATAAAGACCTCAGAAAAGAATTTGAAGAAGGCCGTTTCAGAGAAGACCTTTATCATAGATTGAGTGTAATAATCATAAAAGTCCCATCATTAAAAGCCAGGCCAGAAGACATTCCATCTCTTACGCTTTATTTTTTACAAGCTATTGCCAAAGAACAAGGCACAAAGGCTAAAATGATAAATGATGATGCACTTGATTACTTAAAAACCCTTAATTGGACAGGAAATATTCGTGAATTAAGAAATGTAATTGAAAGATTAGTCATCCTTAGTGGCGAAAAAATCGTATTAGAAGATAGTAAAAAATATGCTTAGAAGAAAGAATTGTATTTTTCTTTAAATTAATATCACTTTAACAGTTTTTGGCATGAAATTCAATATTATGTATTTGCGTATGGTTAAGAAGATTGCTTGTACGTTCGTTCTTTTAACAGTAGTAGTAAGTTTTGCAAGTGCGCAGGATGATATTGTGAAATGCCTTAAATCCAGTTTTAAAAGTGGAAACATTAAGGAATTATCACAATATATGGGTTCGCGAACTGAGATCGCCTTTAATGGTGATAAGAAAATTTACGAAAAAGCATCGGCTGAACAAATCCTGGGTAATTTTCTACTTGAAAATAAGCCTAAAGATTTTCAAATTCTCCATCAGGGGGCTTCAAAAGAAGGTTTGAAGTTTTACATAGGAGAAATGACTGCTGCAACCGGGATACACCGAGTATTGGTTTATCTTAGAAACAATGATGGAAAAGTCTTAATTGAGACGATAGATATAAGTAAAGAGTAATTTTGGTTTAAGTTTAGTGTTTAATGTTTATCGCAAAAAGCCCCGGTCATGCCGGGGCTTTTTGTTTTTATTTTTTTGTACTTGGTACTGAGTATTTTGTACTTAGATGGGAGCTTTCAGACAATAGTTTAGCTAAAACTATTAACTTTTAACTATTAACTATAGACTAATTCAAGATTGTATCCACCTGGCAATGATGTAGGCTGCTGAAGAGGCAAGTGCTCCTATAAATAAGACCCGAAAAGCTCCGATTAAAGGAGGTTGGCCAGTAAGTTTGCTTTTGTAATATCCGAATAGGAACAAACAAATAAGTGTTATTGCTGAAGATATTAGCAGTCCATCCAGTGGAGTATTGGTAAAATAATATCCTGAAAGAGGAATAATTCCACCTACAACATATGCAGTTGCAATGGTGAACCCACTTTTAGAAGCCCGGTTTGGGTCAGGTTTTTCAAGTCCTAACTCAAACTTCATCATAAATTCAATCCACTTATTCTTGTCCTTAATTATCTCTTCCGTGGCCGCTTCGCTGGAATCTTTAGAAAGGCCCATTTCTAAAAATACATCTAAAACTTCTTGCCTTTCAAAATCAGGGACAATTTCTACTTCGCGTCTTTCACGCTCATATTCACCCTCATAGTGTTCTACTTGGGTTTTTCCTGCCAGATATCCACCCAAGCCCATGGCAATTGAGCCCGCCACTACTTCTGCAATTCCAGCTGTAATGATTATAGTGTTTGAATCTACAGCTCCACTTAAACCAGCTGCTAATGCAAAGGGAACAGTTAAGCCATCTGACATCCCTATCACAACGTCCCTTACGGTTTCTGACGAGGTGAAATGTTCTTCTTTGTGACCGTGCATTATTGATTCTAATTATTATCCAGTTTGGAAACAAGTTATAATAATTAATTAGATTTTCGGAATGAGATAAATGCCGTTGGAAATAAATTGACATATATGCAATCAATAAAATCTGCCCATGATTTCTCATAAAAAAAATCGCCCAAGACAACAATCAAGTCTTAGGGCCAAAAGGATTTTAATTAAGAGATCAACTTTAGCGGATAATTAGGCTTCATTTCACGTTTATCATATTGCCTTTAAATTAACAGAATAAATTCCTGCTGGTAAATTTTCTTATAAAATGGTTCTATTACCTGCAAATGGGCCTAGTTCTTCCAAGGCAATTTTTCCCTCACTATTCATCATGGAATACTCTTCAAATACAATATCTCCTGTTTGAATTATCACCTGGTCTATGGCTGGATTTGGATAGATTTTAATCCCGATTTGCCAGACTAAAAACAAATTTATTTACAATAAACTCCTTCTGGTCAATATAATAGCGGAGGATATGCTGGACTGCTGAAAGATTAATATTCTTGCTTACTGTAGCCCAGGTTTGCCAGCCTCCTGTATTAGGAGCCGTTAAGATTCCGCTTATGTTATTGCCATCTAATTCCAGGTGAAATCTTCCTCCTACTGTGGAAGCCAGGCAAATATCAACCTGGTAAGTGCCAGATGATGCTACAGAAACTGTATACGCCTGCCACTCTCTCGTATTTGACTAGCCAATATTATATCCTCCTTCTACACAAGGTTCAATATCAACACCTTCAGTTCTGTAGGCTCCACCAAGGTTTGTAGCATCTGCATCGTGGCAGGATACTGTTTCTCCTCCTTTACCAAAGTTTTCTGCTTCTATGGTGCCTGGAATTTTATGTGGTGTACCAAAATATGGTGACTGAGAAACAATGCCAGTTGATTTGAATTGATAATTAAATCTTCTATCAGGGGCGGCATCTCCATTTATAAAAAAGCCACTAATGTCAGTCAGGTATTTGAATGGAACTTTATATTTAAATCTTCCTGTAACCCTCCCTAAAAGTAGTACTGTTATTAAGCAACGAAAATTAAATCATTTGTCTCACAAAACGATGATAAAATGTTTTATGAAAATAGATCAAGATTAATGCGAAATTAAATCTTGTTAAATCTAAATTCAATAACATAAATTTAACAATAGGGAAATTTAGGGTTTGTTTTTTTGCAAAAAAATAAACCCTAAAATGAAAAAACTTATCCCTCTTTTAATTCTTTACTTTTTTCAAGTATCAACAGGTTTGTGCCAGATTACCAGTTCAAATATTAGCGGTAATGTAAAATCTACCAGTGGTGAAGGTCTAATTGGCGTAGCTATACAGGCAACCCATAAGCCTACAGGAACAAATTATATTGTTGAAAGCGATATTAGTGGTAACTACTATATTGCCAATATGCAACCAGGCGGGCCTTATGTCATTAAAATGGCATATACAGGCTATAAACCACAGCAAAAGGACAGTATTTACCTTCAGCTAGGTGAAACTTTGAGCCTTGACCTAAAGATGGTAGATGAAAGCGTACAAACAGAAGAAGTTGTTGTTACAGGAAACCAGGAAATAAAAACGGGTACAGGTACTACAATTAGTAACGTACAAATACGAGAACTTCCTACCATATCAAGAAGTATCACTGACTTTACAAGGCTTACCCCCCAATCAAGTAATAATTCTTTTGCAGGTACTAATTTTCGTTATAATAATATAACGGTGGACGGAGCCATTAATAACGATGCGATTGGTTTTAGTCCATCGCTTGGTGGTGTTGGTAGCACTTCAGGTATGCCGGGGAGTAGTACCCGGACCCAGCCCTTGAGCTTAGATGCAATCGAGACAGTGTCTGCGCAAATTGCCCCGTATGATACCAAAATAGGTAATTTTACTGGAGGAAGTATCAATGCAGTTACAAGGAGAGGTACAAATGATGTTACTGGTTCTGTCTATGCATTTGGAAGAAATGCATCTATTACTGGTCCCAACAATGTGAGCGGTGACAAATCTAAAATGCCATCATCTTATTATGATTACCAAACTGGGTTTAGGGTTGGTTTTCCTTTAGTAAAGGACAAGTTGTTCTTTTTTACAAATGAAGAAATTACCCGTCGCCAGGAACCACAGTTTTTTGGGGCTGGTACCAGTAACTCAGTATTATCTGGAGCACAGGCACAGCGGATCACAGATAGTTTAATGAGCCCTACATTTATGCCAACCACACAGTATGATCCAAAAGGCACATACAATCCTGGCACTTATGGTGATTATAATATTTATTCAAACAGCACTAAATTTTTTAACCGGTTGGACTGGAACATTACCAATAAGCACCAATTCTTGATCCGGAATAATTATGTTACCTCTGAAGCAACAAACCTTGACCGCACGCAAACCCAATTCCAGTTTGGGGGATATGACTGGTTACAAAAAAATACACAGGTAAGCACAGTAGCGGAACTAAAAAGCAGGTTTAGCAACAGGTTTTCTAATGATGCTATTATTGGTTATACAAATATTCATGACTATAGGGACCCAGGTGCAATTGCCCCAATTTTTCCCCAAATAGAAATAAACAATGTAAATGGAGGCGGCCAGGTGTTTTTAGGTACCAACAGAGAAGCAGGTATATTTAACACCCGTCAAAAAACCCTGGAAATAACCAATAACCTTAGCTACTACCGCGGCAAACATGCATTTACACTAGGGACACATAACGAACTCTACACAATTGATTATGGTTTTATAAATTCCTGGAACGGAAGAATTTCCTATAACACCCTAAGCGACTTTTACAGCAATAACATGTCCAGGTTCAGGACATTTTATAACCTTGGGACTGACAATACACGTGATTATAATTTTAATAATCCTTCCGCTTCTTTTAAAATCAACATGTACAGCTTATACCTGCAGGACGAGTGGACAGTTAACAGCCGGTTAAAAGTAATGCCTGGCATAAGGGCAGATATGACAAGTATCCCTCACAATCCAATTTACAACGAACAATTAAGGAATTTTGATCCAGGAACCAATTTAAATTCTTCCTATGAGCTTAATAACCAGGTAAACCAGGTGGACAGTAAGCTTTTCGGGCAAACAATGATATCCCCAAGACTTGGGTTTAACTGGGACGTGGCTGGCAACAAAAAACTTATTGTAAGGGGTGGAAGTGGAGTATTTACAGGAAGGATCCCGTTTGCATGGCTTGGCTACGCATATTATAATAATGGTGTAAGTTATGGGGCCATTGATTCAAAGGTAGTCCCTAAAGGAACAAATATCCCTACAGATCCAACACAGTTTCAGGCAGCGGCAGGCTCTGGATATTTAGGCCCACAAGCCAAAGTCTCACAAAAGGTTGAAGAGGACCTGATCGACAATAATTTTAAGATGCCCCGTACATGGAGAAGCAGCCTTGCTTTTGACATCATGTTACCAGGCAATTATAAATTAACATTGGAAGGTATTTATACTAAAGTGATTAATGATGTGAAACTTCAAAATGCCAACCTTAATGACGGGCAGGGCAAGGTGACCTATTATGGATATGATGTAAACCATGAACAACCAATCTATTCAGGGAATTTATCAAACAACAATTATTCCAATATTTATATTTTAAGTAACACAAACCAAGGGTACCGTTATAACCTTACAACACAGATCCAGAAGACCTATAGCAACGGGATAAACTTTATGGCTGCTTATACTTATAGCGAATCTAAAGATATATTGAACGGTATTAGGAATTCTCCGGAATCTGGCTGGCAGTTAAACCAGGCACTAAGCCCAAACAGTCCTAAATTATCTTATTCCAATTTTAACATTCCACATAGGTTTGTAGTCTCTGCGGGGTATAAAAAAGACTGGAACAAAGCCCTAACTAGCTATGTTTCCATGATCTTCACTGCCGAATCTGGACAACCTTTTACCTGGGGAAATATAGAGAACAAGTACACAAATAATGGTCAGCAAGTAAACCTGGCCTTCATCCCCCAGGACAGGTCACAGATACATTTAATTGATTATGCCCTAGGAACTGACGGAACTATTACCGCCTCAGACAATGCAGGATATAATAAGGCCCTAGCAGGAGGTGCAACAGTCGTAACTGCAGATCAGCAATGGCAGGGGTTGGATAATTTCGTTTCCTCTGACAAATACTTAAGTGCAAGAAGAGGTAATTTTACAGAGCGCAATGCAGCCCATACTCCTTGGAACAACCGCCTGGATTTGAGGTTAATGCAGGACTTTAATTTTTATGCTGGCAAAAATGCGAGAAAACAAACATTTCAGGTTTCTTTTGACATCATAAACCTGACCAATTTGCTTAACCCTAAATGGGGTTGGTCATATTATGCCTCTAATACTTTTAATAATACTGTATTTACTGGTATTGCTTCAACTGGAAATGTGGACAAAGCCAGTAATAACCCAAATGTATATTTTGTACAACCAAAATCTACCTATAATGTGGATTACCTTCAATCACGTTTTCAATGCCAGCTAGGCGTAAGGTATTTATTCTAGGCTTAAAAGTGTTATTATTTAAAGACCTGTCCATTTTAGTCAGGTTTTTTTTTGAAGGACTTTTACATTGAACCATAATAAAAAGCCCCATTATCTTTCGGTAACGGGGCTTTAAAATTGAATGGAACTTTTTCTATTTGATCGTGAGGGCATACTGGGAAGTATTTATATTGAATTTTGTACCACTCACACTTTCAAAAGAGGTTATGGTGTTGTTTTGTTCATCTTTATGGGTTTCTATTTTCCCAGACACATGGAAAGTTTTAGTCTTCTCACCATTACTTACTATTACTTTTTTTGAGCATGCACTTGTTAACACGATCATACCAATTGCTAATGGAACTACTAATTTTTTCATCTTTTTTATAATTAAATTGTGTAATTCAAATATACGAAAACAACAATCAATATGTTAACAATTTGGTAACATTAAAAGCTTATTTTAAATAATATAATACGTAAATATTTAATTTTTAAGCCATTATAAAAATAATATTTAACAATTAGATAATATAGTTTCATTATAAGAATCCTACTTAACCGAATTGGAAAGATGCTTTCCACTTTATTTCATCGCCACCTCTCACCTAAGTTTCCAGTCACAATTATCTATAACCTTACCTTGGTAATAAAATTAAACTAATGGTTCAAATGAGAAAAATAAGATTCTATTCATTTAAGAAACTATGGGAAGGAATCTGATCAATTTTAAAAAACAAAATGCCAGAAAATAGTTGGTCAAGGGCAACATTTAAAGATGAGCTAGTTTTAATGGTTTCAAAAACTGAATAATCAAACTTAATCCTTTTTTTAATCCTATTATTAATTCATTCTCTCAGTTTAGCCGTAAATTTATAGTAGTAACAGCAAGAGAATGTTGACGTTAGAAATACCTAAAAAAAAAGAAGTTCTTATAATTTGGAGAATGGAAAACCAGTAATCCTAACATTTCTGAAATCTCTTTTGAACTTACAGCTTCTGGTTGTTCAATTAAAGAAAAGGGAACGAATGGTGAATGTAAAAATGCATTTAGTATTCCTTGTATTATTGGGAAATAAGGACGCTAAAAAACTTGAGTTCCTTTTTATGCCGCTTGAAAGTTTCAACAATAAATCAAGTTTTATTGTTGAAACAGGACGAAGAAGATGGTATCAAACTAACTGGTGTAACAGACAAATGCTTTGTTTCAGGTTTGCCAAGGTTTGGAAATAACTCTTTATTAATATACAGGTATAAAAAAAGCAGGCTTTTCGGCCTGCTTTTTTTATTTGGATCTGGGCAAAATGATTTAGAGAAAGAACCTATGGGACAGAAAACAGATAAACAGGTTTCCAAAGATCTTAGGAGCAAGTTCCACCGACATGACTGGTTCTCTATTACCAATTTAAAGGCCTGATGCCTGTTTTATTCTTATTTTTCAATTTTTTCACAAGCTGTTACCCTTTGTAGTTTATCCTGGATCCAGCATTAAGCTCGAGATATGTTAATGAAAGTACTGGAAAAACTATCTTTACAGCATTTGGTTTACCCTCTACGGTTGAGAATATAACGGTTCAACATTAGGAAAAAAATGGTTTACAAAGCCTGACCATTATATTCAGGCTTTGTAACAAACCTTCCAATATGTTAAATATCGTTTCCAATAATTAAGAAAACTGTTATCCATCCCAATACAAAAACTCCCATTATAGAAAGGAACAATAGAAATCCCTTTGATATGGTGTTAACTAAAGAAAAAGGATTCCAAATGGAAATTATAATTATCAATGCTGTAAAAGTGAAAGCAATAATTGTCATCTTTCCGACCATAGTAACTCGATATCATCAGAATAAAATTAGCCATCTTGCTTAATACTTTAGTTAAGGATTGATTAAACTTATTAGTCTAAAATATGGAGAAAAACATATATTAATAAACGATGAAAACTATTTTAGTAAATAACTATTTTAGAGGAAATCTAGAAACAAAACATAAATATTCAAACCTAAAAAAGCATGGATGCTTGGGTTATTAAAATTCAAAATCAGATAATTGATGCTGATGAAAAAGCTGGTCAATAAATTCCGAATGGTTCTTCTCACTGCCCCCTGCTTCCCAGTTTGATATAATTTTGCCGTCTTTCCTTATATGTTTAATTCGGGCTGCTTTTAGTCTAACCAAACGATAAAACTAATGATTCAAGCTTATGGATCTAAATAAGTAATGTATTGAAGGAAAGATTATAAGTTCAAAGCATTTGTTGTGCTACTTAAAGGAAAGATCTGTGTCTTGCGAGTTTATATTTTCGAGCCAGGTTCGAAATTGTAAAAATGTAGCGCAGGCAGTAGAGATGATCTGATCATCCTCTTGAAATTTCTGATTATAAGTAGTTAAGGATTCACAAAATATTTTCCACTTAGTACTTGTGTCCATCCCATAACCATAAAAAAAAGACCCACCCGATTCAGGTCCAATGTTCAATTTTTCCTGTAGAACTGCAGATATAAATTTTCCCCCTAAGGTCGAACCTTCCATTACATACAGTGCACCAAACGATTCGCTTAAACTGCTGATTTTGGGAACGACATTAGCATTAGTCATTTGAATTTTCTGACCTAAAAACTTTAAATCCCCTATAAGTAAAGCTGCTTTTCTTCTGTCTATATAATCAACTAAAACATGTTCAATTCCAGTATGTTCCAACTGTTTTTCAAGTTGAGAAAAAAAAGTATAAAACTTTTTTAAGATGGTTATGTAGGCTTCAATAGTAATATCTTTTGTCCTGAAATGACCTAATAAAGGTGTATTCTCAAGCATGGAATGCATTTTTAAAGTACTTTCCTTTAAATGTTGTAAGATCATTTTCTATTAAAAATTTGTAAAAAAATAATAACAATATTTCAAAGTCTCAAATTAAATTGTCCATTCAAATTTGAATAATGCTCCATGTCCTGGCTCTGATTCGACCCAAATGCGTCCATTATTTTTTTCAATCAGGGATTTTGTAGTATGGAGCCCAATGCCGGTACTGTTATTTTCTTTTCCGGTATCGTACAAGTTAAAAATTCGCTGATGGTATTCTTTTGAAATCCCATAACCGTTATCTTTCACAAAAAACTGTATAAAAGTGTCATGCATTTCAGAGATCCCTATTTCAATCTCACATATACCCTCCTTATTACAGCCATAGCGGATAGCATTGCTTATTAAATTTGAAAACACTTGTTGTAGTGTATTTTTATTGGTTTGAATCACTGGCATATTCTTTTCTAATGAATATTTAATCCTGCTTTTATCCGGATTTAACCATTTGAAAACATCTTCTAAAAGAATATTTAAATCAACCTCAGATAATTCAATTCGATGTTGTTTTGCCTGAGACAATAAGCTTGAGATAAATAAATCCATCTTTGAAATAGACTCCCTGATCAAACTAAAGACTTCAGTATTTTCCTCATGTTTAACAAAATCTGTATTTTCTTCCAAAACATTGATTAATCCCTCAATGCCTTTAATTGGTGCTTTTAAATCGTGAGCAACTAAATTAGTGTAGTCATCCAGCTGTTCATTTATACTTGCTAATACGTTAGATTTTTCTTTCATTTTGGTAACATCCGTACCAATGATTATATACTTATACTTTTGTTTGTCGATATTTTTCACTCTGGATACATTGAAATTAAGGTAAGTACCTTTATCTTCTCTGTGTAGCAAAATATCAGTTTTAAAGGCACTTCTTTTTACATTACCTTTAGATTTTGAGTCAGTCACAATTATAATGTTTTCAGACGATTTCAAGATCTCAGCAAAGGTTTTACCAGTAACATCTTTTAGTTGCATTCCTGAATAATCGGAAAAGGACTGATTTACCCATTCCACTCGCCCGTGCTGGTTCAATGTGAGAACTGCATTTCCTGTTCTTTGAGCAATGATAGATAATTTGTAAACTTCTTCTTCTGCAATTATCCGTTTTAGGATTTGGGATCGCAGTATTATTTCTAGAATGGATTTAAGCAGGTTGTGGGCTATTTCTATTTCTATATTAGTCCATTTAAGACTGTTGTGCCGTTTTTTTTCTATATAAAGGCCAAATGAATTTCTAGGATGTAATGCCGCCAGGTCATTTGGAAGGCCACTGGCGTAACCTGGATCTCCCGCCCATTTGATGGTTTGGACGTATTCTTTTCTAAATCCGATAATATAATATTTATGATCTCCGGAGAGGGGCAGAAAGATCACGCCACTTGCCAAGTTTGAATACTCTTGTGCTGGCGGGAATATATTAGCTAATTCGTGAGAGAAAAAAAATTGCTGGGGATGAGCATTTTTATACCATTCCATCATCTCCTCCACAAATTTCTTTGGAGGTGTAGCACCTATACGATTATAAGTGTTTTCGTACAATATAACCGCTCCTGTTAGATTCAGCAATTGTAGAATGTTTACTTTTCCATCTGATAAGCCTGAAACAAAATCGCCTGTATAAGACATAAATCTTGTCATTTCCCCCAATTTGTCAAAAAGTTCTATTCGTTTTGTCAGCAAATAATGGCTTTCCCGCGTAGTGACCAATTCTGAGATAAGATTAGATAACAATCCAAACACCGTTCTTAATTCATAAGATAAATGCTTAGGTGTATTGTGATGACATGCGATTATTCCCCAAAGCTGTTGATCTTTAACAATTGGCACTGACATAGATGCTTGTACACCCATTTTTTTCAAATATTCTAAATGGACACTGGCGACACTTCTCAGATTGCAATCGGATAAGTCAGTAATGCCATTAATTGATTTGTTTATAGGAGGTATAAGCTGCTGATCTTTATCATTGATATCCGGTATCATGCGATAAGGATTTTTCAAGTAAAGTTGTCTTGCTTGCCTGGGAATATCTGAAGAAGGGAAATGAAAGCCTAAATACTCCTGTTTCCCGTTTACAGAAGCTTCACCCAGAACCTGGCCATTCCAGTCTTCATCAAACCGATAAATCATTACCCTGTCAAAAGAGGACAATGACATTAGATTTTCTGCTGCCTTTTGACAGATCTCTTCCATTGACCCTGCTACCTTTAAGACGGCAGAGAAATATTCTATCTCCTGGTAAAGTTTTGTGAATGATAGGGTATTATCATTGTTACTTTCTTCAAGTTCAAAGAGAACATATTTATCCTTAATATGCAGAGTGGCCCTAAATCGGGTAAAATGTTGTTTTAAAACAATATCAAGATCAATCGAAATATGATCCTCTACATTTTTATTCTCAATTTTCTTTCTGACTTCTTCATACTGAGTGACTGATAAAAAATCTTTAAAATTCCGTCCCTCAAAGTCTGTATTTGTTAATTTTAAAAGCACCAGAAAGTTCTCAGACCATTGAAGGATTTTTAAATTATAATCGGTGACCAAAAGGTATCCATATCCTTGTATTAAATTAGTGAAGTTTAGAGGAATGTTTTCACAAACTTCAGAATCAAACTTCCCCTTAATGTCTATGTGCATTAGCTAATGATAACAAGGGTTTGTAAATGAAAGTATAAGTAGTTAGAAAGTAATTATTCTGTGAAAGGCAAAAGATTTGGAGTGAAAGTATTGAAGTTACCACAATAGCCGTGAGTAAGCTATTTAATTCTGTATATTAACTCAGAGTTAATGTTTCAAGAAACAACGAGGCCTTTGGTGTTCCCATAGATTTGTCGTTGTTGCGACTTTTGACAAACAACTTTCAATATCGTGAAAGTGTTTATTCCGCGATAGAAACAAATGCCTTTCTTCTCAGATAAAGGAAAAAACCAGGGAGCTGGAAGCTGAAAAAGATCAAGTCATTCAGCAACAGAAGCAAATTTTAATGAAGAAAGAGCAATTAGAAGAAAGTAATGAAAAGCTGACCGAATGGAGCCAGAAATAGAAACCGGAATCCGAAATAATGGTTTTGCTGGCCTCAGAATTACAGATTTTGGAAATGGCTTTGATGCAGAAAAAGTTAATAAGTTAATACAGGGAGAAGCATTTAAGGGAATGAAAGATAGTTCTCTGAAAGAAATTGCCGGATTGGGTCTTGCCATTTGTTATGCCATGATGAAGCGATCAGGCGGATGGACAGAAGCAGCATCATTGCCTGGTAGTGGGGCCACATTTTTTGTTTACCTTCCTTTTGTATTTGAAAAAGATAACAGCTTAAAAAAGAAATTTGAAAATACTTGTAATATCATGCCTAATGATATTATTCTCTAAATAGATAGCTAAAAGTTTGTTAAGCATCATTATAAAACGGAGTATAAATCTAAAGAAAGTCTAATTATTACAATTTATCTTTACAGTTTCGTTACCTTTTTTAAAAATGAGCGTGCGGTTTTCACCATTCAACAGAGGTGTATTCAAGATATTTATCTGTTCGGAAACAGACATAAATAAGGTATTTTTAATTTCAATATAATGTATTTGTGATGTATTTGAAGATAAAAAGGAGACCTCCATATTGATCATAGCATGATCAGATGACTGTGTGCCTTTTACCCAATATGCCTTTTTAAGTTTTAAAGTTAAGCGCTTGTTATTCACGGTCAATAGTAGGTGCATTTTGAAATAGGATTCTATTATCCTTAGAAGCTCATTATTAAACACCTCTTCATCATAATCAAAGATTATATTCTTATGGGTAAAATTATTAAGGCTTGATCGAAGGCCTTCTTCCAGGCATTTAACTTTTATGTTAATGCTTCTTTCCTGAAAAGTTAAGTCCCCTACACTCAGGCTTTCTATTGGATGTCTGGTAAAAGAGACTAAAGGCAGAAATATACTTAAAAGAAATACGAAAGCTTGTTTCATGCAGAAGGTTAAAATACCTGATGCAGAAGCTCTTCAAAGTCCCGCATCAGGTATACAATTAGTGAAATTATTTTTTAACTATTCTATGCACAATCGCACTAGATTGGGTTTTTACATGTACGAAATAAACTCCCGCATTATAATTATCGCCAAATTGACTAAAGTTTAAAGTTCCAAGATCATCAATTAATACACCTTGCATATTATAGACCTGAACCTCAGATACATCTGGCAGTTGCAGATTGAACCCTTTTGTGGAAGGATTAGGATAAAGCAAGGTTGCATGACTGAATACTTCTTCATTCAAACTAAGTACGGGTGGACATATACCTGCACTTATCCCTGCACTGACATAGTTTATCTGGTCGATATTGCTTAAACCTACAGCAGTAGTTGATTTTAACTCCAGGACATTGTTTCCCTGCAAAAGTTGAACCTGAACATCTTTAGGTTCCCATTCTTCCCATGTACCAGTTGGCAAAAAATTGATGATAGCGGGGATAACAATTCCGTTTACAGTTAATTGAGCGGGCCTGTCGCCTGCTGAAGATCCGTTGGCATAAAGAAAACTGATGGCATAAGCACCTGCAACCTGGGCAGTAACTGCAAATTTAACATAAGCACCTATAATATTTGGCCCATCCAAAAAGCCGGTTCCTTTGTAACCATCATGCGTGTCAAGATTATCCCCGTCAAAACTACAGGCATCTTCTGCTTCAGTCATGGTAGTACAAGCTGTTTTACCAGTTAAACCGCCTACACATCTTTCACATTTGTCAAGAAGAGCCGTTCCATTTGCTGTACCGTTGCAATCTCTTGGGAAGTCTGCTACTACAATATCAATAACGGCTGAAGTGTCAGTTGCCCCACCGTTATCTGTTGCGACTGCTTTCAGTTCATAAGACCCTGCAACTACATTCGTCCAGATAAAACTATAAGTTGAAGTATTGTCTGTTCCAATAAGTGTCGATCCATTATAGAAATCAACTTTCGTAATTGTTCCTCCTACATCAGAAGCCGTAGCATTTATTGTAATTGTGGCAGGTACCCCCAAAATAATTGCATCTTGAATGGGAGATGTAATGCTTACAGAAGGCGGATTATTAACTGCTGTCACAATCACTTTTACAATTGCAGAAGTTGTGGACGTGGCATCGTCATCAAATGCTTTTGCAGAAAGGTTATACGTCCCTCCGCCAACATTTGACCAGATAAAGCTGTAAGGGGCTGTATTGTCTGTACCAATCAGGGTTGCACCATTGTAATACTCCACTTTTGTTATAATTCCATCTGCATCACCGGCTGTTGCGTTTATGCTAATAGAAGCAGGTGCGTTGTATGAGGCATTGTTTAATGGTGACGTAATGGAAATTGTTGGAGCAATGTTAGCAGCCGTCACTCCCACAAGTTTAATTTTTGGTGCTGGTGGAGTTGCCATTCCATCACCCAAATAATAATCAACCATATTTCCCTGATAATATCCTTTGCAGGTCATATCGGCACGGTATTTAGGGTTATGTGCCATGGTGTAAATTCTTGTGCTACTGGCATACGGTGTTGTAAATACCCTGATTGCCCTGTTGTCGATCCGGGTGTAAATAGCTTCTTCACGCCAGTCGCCGACGAGGTCGGTCAATAAACCAGGAGTTTTAGGACCTACCTGATAAACTCCCTGCGCAGTGTATTGTCTACCTTCTCCAGACGAAGCATAATTCCATTTATTGAATTTACCATTATCCAGGCACTCGCTCAAGACATCTCCATCCCACCAGATCCGCAAATTTGGATAAGAACCTGTAATGAAGTTTGATGTTTTGCCTCCAGCTACATTGTAAATCCCATCAGTGAAAGTAAAAAATTCATATCCTGGAAAACGGGGATCAAGGTCTCCTGCATACCCCCTTGCCAAATCAACAATGGGAACTGTTCCGTCAGGATTTTTTAAATATTGGCTGTGGATGATCTTGCCGTCTTTCGCATCGTAATACAGCCAGGCAAGGCCGCTTTCATTGTTTTGCTGAATTGCATAGCCTTCCAAACCTGGACGTTTTGGGTCCATATCAGCTATAAAGAAGCGGTCTCCATGTACCACTCCCTGTGCATCCTGGCCCCAAAGTATTTTACCATTATCGTCCAAACAAAAACCAAAAGGGATCACTTCATCTTTTCCATCTCCGTCCACATCGGCAATACGCATGTTGTGCCCGTCAGGTCCGCTGCCACTTCCCCTTTTGTACTTCCAGGTCAATACCATTGCTCCATTTACCCAGCTATAAGCAGACACGTTCATATTAAATGATTTATCGCTATTTCTGTTTTTAGCTGACCATACCAAAGAAGGGTTTACTCCATCCAAATAGGCAATGCCAAACATGCCGTTCAATTGTCCGACAGAGGCGAAATCATTTGCCAGCTGGCAACGGGAAATTTCATTTCCTGTTACTCCATTCAAAACTGAAACATATTGCACAGCGTTATTGGTATTTGTTACAACTTTTCCATCAGGAAATTTAACACCATTCGCAGTTTTAAGCAGGACTTCAGCCTTGCCGTCGTTATTTATATCATAAACAGTTATTCCATCTCCATGCCCAATATCAATGGCAGAAGAACCTGGTGTAATGTTGTAACGGTTCACAGAGTTTGGGCCGCAATCTACTCTCCACAAAAACTGGCCTTTGCTTGTAACAGCTTCTACTACAATAGGATCTGTAACTATAGAAGGTTGACGGTCATAAACAAAATCAAATTCACCATCACCATTCAAATCTCCTGTCCAGATGAACTTTACGGAATAATTGGGCAATTCCGGAATGGGCACATCATAAAATGGCTGTGTGGGAGTGTTCGCTGCTAATGTAAAAGATGCACTGGCGGCACTTTCTCTCCCGTTACTTACAGAAGTAACATAATAGGAGTTAGCGACGGTAAAATTGGCCGTTTTATCTTCAAAGTTTGTCCCAGCTGTCAATACATTAGCATTAAGTTTAACAGCAGAGGCTGCTACGGTTTTTCTGTAAAGGTTAAAACCAAGGGTATTGGGATCAGTTCCAAATAACCGCCAGCTTACAAGGGCAGTGTTGTTTGCCGTTTTAGTAGCAACAACTCCTCTGTTTAGATTTTCCATCCAGCGCTGAGCGTGAAGGGAGCCAATACTAAAGAAGCATATCAATGCTGCCAGGAAAGTTGCTTTGGCCAACCCGCAGCCGGTTAAAGTGTTTTTTGTAATTCCTGTTTTCATATTTAAATCCATTTTCAAGTTTTAAATGGGCTAAGATTGATGATAGCCAAATTATGTAAACCCAGTACCCACAACAGAAACAGGATGTAACGGGATCTTTAAAAATTTTATTAGAAAAGTAAAAATTGAAATTAACGACCGATTGAACCAAACAGAGATACCTGAAATCAGCTATATAGAACGCTTTTGAAAATCAATGCAAAACATACCCCACCCCTAGCTCAATAGAATTCTGGAAAGCAGGGACCAATTTAAAAAAGGAAGAGTTATAATTAAATGTGATGTTAATCCGGTCCGTTTCAGAATCAAGAGAAAATTCAGTATACAATGAAATTCCGGAATTGGAACGGTAAATAGAACCAATCCCAATACGTTCCCTATAAAATATAGAGCTTCCAACAAGAAACTCATCCGGGATCAATGGCAAAATCCTGTACAAACCATAATACTTCCATTTCCAGTTTATATCAAGGTCCGATTCGTCGGAAATATGGACATGATAATACCGTTTTGCTTCAAGCTGCCCAGCATACGGCCTTGCTTTAGAATTCAATAATTGCAAGCCTGCAAACCCAAACTGCAACCTGTTCCATTTCAGCACACTACCAGCTGAAGCATCAGGAAGAAAAAAATTGATATTTCCTGCCGCAGAAACACCCGTGTAGTGCATACTTATAAAACCACCTGCAACTCCAACAGCGAGTTTTACAGTCTCCCCAAGTGGCACCTCTAATGCATAGTTGGCATATCCTCTGGGACTTGAAATATATGGCCCTTGCTTTTCATTGGAAGCAGTTAAACGAATGGAATGGACTGAATTATTTTTCTGAGTATAAAGTTTCGCTGCTGAACATGTCAAAGTAGCAACTTCAGTAAATTCACCTGTTTGAAATTTGTAGTAGGCAGTAAGGTCAGTTTTGGCGTTGTCTGGTAGATAAGCTGCATTTACCATGTACATATTTACATCATATCTTGAATAAAGGTCTGGACTAATCACATTGGTAAGCTGGCACCAGCCAGGGCGCAGAAAAAAAACAAAAAAGATGATGAATAATATTCTTGACAAGCTTAGACCAAATTTTTATATCAAATTTATATTTTAAACTTTATTCCGTTACAAATAACTTAACCGCTGGGTATTGGAACTAAACGTTGGAATTTGGGCAATGACAGCAAATAAATTTTGAGTGAAGGTAACAGAAAATAATATCGCTGAACTAATAAGAAATGGAAATGATAAAGAGGCGATTCAGTGCTTGTATAAAAATGTACTGCCCAACTTTAAAAGATTTGTAAAAAACAATAATGGTCCAGCTGAAGATGCCTTTGACATATTTCAGGATGCCTTAATCGCTTTTTACCAAAGTGTGATAAATGGAAAGTTCGATCCGCAATACAAGGTTTATGGTTACGTCTACAAACTTTGTATTTACAGGTGGATAAATAAAATGACCCGGGAAAAGCTACAGTTCAAAGACGAACTTCCAGACATACAAATGGAAACACCAGTATATTGGTTCTCAGAAAATAGTATAAAAGACGAACAAGTTTTGCTAAAGGAACTTTTCTCTTCGATTGGTGAAAAATGTTTAGAGCTGTTGAATTATACTATTTTTAAAGAAATTCAGATGGAAGATATCATGTTGCGGATGAATTTTCCGTCCGAAACTTCTGTAAGGATGCAGAATATGCGCTGTAAAGAAAAACTGGTACTGGAAATAGAACGCAATCCCGGATTGCTATCCAAACTGAGAAAATTATGAACGAGAAAGACCTTAATATAAAGATTGAAAGCTATCTCAATAGGAATATGCCCGACGATGAGATAATTGGTTTTGAGTCAGAAATCTCTCAAAACCAAACGCTTGCGGATAAGGTTGAGACATTTCGCCTTGCAAATCTGGCATTGACCAGAAATAAATTGTGGGTAGTAAAAAATATTTCCAATGCTATAAACGACGAACACATAAAAGCTTCTAAAATTAAGAAAACGGTTCTTATTCTTTCGGCTCTCACACTTTTGGGAATCGGAATCGCATCTGCAATTTTAATTAAAGAAGAAAAACCAAATGAAATTATAAAAAGCAATTCGAAAATATCGAAGGTTGAAACTACCAAAACTGAAAACAAGCAAGCTATAACACAAAACCTTCAAACAAAAAAGACAAACAAACCAGCTAGAAAAGAACTTCAAAATTTAGTACGTCCTACTAAAATAAAGGAAAACAATATTGTATATACTCCTGCTGAAGTAGAAAATAAAACTGTGGTGCCGCAAAAAACAGCTGACATTAGTAAATCTATGATTCCGGCATATAAGCAAAAACCTGAAGATTCCCGACCTGATAACATATGCAGGACCATTTCTATTGATGCCTTTATTTCTGCCGAAAAAGCATGCTTTAATGAACAAAATGGAAGAATTTCAGTCTCCGGTTTTAAAGGAGGATCAGAACCATACATATATAAAGTTCTCGACCAGGCGAAACAAAATATTTCCTCAACCAAACTTGCAGCGGGAATTTATTCTGTAATCATAACTGACAGCCGCAATTGTCAGAAATTAATTGAAGGTATTATTATAAAGGAAGAAAACTGTAAAAGGGATCTGGAACTGAATGCTTCAAACGGAGACGAAGTAGAATTCGGAACCGCAGATCAGGAAGTTTCATTTACGGTTTATGACAAAGGGGGAAATATATATTTTGATGGACAGTTTGCCTCCGGAGAAAAAATTAAATGGAACGGCATTTCCGCAAAAGGGGAAATTAAAAGTGGCTATTTTATCTTTACTTTGAAATACCAGGATGGAAAAATTCATAAAGGATCAATCACTGTGATTAAATAATGACCTTATGAAACTCATACATTTACTTAAAAATAGTTGGAGAGAACAAATGGTCTTGTTCAATTTAATAGTTTGCTCCACCCTTTCTTACGGACAAACTGTTTCTTTGCCAGACACCAATTTCCGTAATTTTCTAAAAAAAAATTATCCAGTTCTGATAGATTTTAATGGTGACTTAATTATTGCTGAAGCAGGAAAAGTAACGGGTGAAATAATCGGCTACAGCCAGAAAATTTCTAGTTTGGAGGGTATCCAATTCTTCACTAAAATTCAGGGCCTGAACTTTTCAAAGAATAATTTAAAGTCAATACCTGATATCAATGCTATGAAAAATCTGGAAGTGCTAAATATTTCGAACAATAAGCTCGAAAACCTTCCATCACTCTCAGGCTTAAAAAAGATTAAAGCACTTATTGTACCTGTTAACTTTTTACAAAGGCTCCCCGATTTATCTTTAAATGATTCTTTGGTTAGATTAGACCTTCATTCTAACCTCATTGACACACTAACAGATCTTAGTAAACTTGTTCGTCTGGACTACCTGAATATTTTGAATAACCAGGTACGGTACATACCCGGCCTTGATAAATTGGTTTTGCTCGATACTCTTATTATCTGGAGGAATAATTTGCTAAAACTACCATCACTTGAAAATATAAATAAACTGGCGAAACTGGATGCTTCACAAAACAAGCTTGACAAGGTTCCAGATTTTGGCTCAGAACCTGCTGTCCAAATACTTCTACTGGATAGAAATAACCTCAGCACATTACCCGACTTTTCTATTTATAAAAAGCTTTCAAAAGTAAATATTTATGGCAATAAGCTAAGTTTCAAAGAACTGACTAAATTAACTTTCAAGGCAGGTTATGACACACTTTTCGATATCTCACCTCAGCAAACATTTCTGGTAGGAAAGAAACTGCAATCAATAGAAGGTGAAAAAACTATATTAAGCACAGGCATAGACCAGAATACTGCAGGTGTTACGTATGAATGGTTTAAAAACGGGTTCTCATTCAGTACAGTTACCAATGACAGTCTTAAAATTATTAACACTTCTTTTCAGGATTCAGGAAAATATATCTGTGTAATAAAACATCCTTCGTTCCCAAATTTTGCATTACAAACAGACACTTTTGTCGTTTCTGTAAAATCATGTGTGGATGTGCAGTCATTATCAACCTCAGTAACTGATATAATCTGCAAAAAGGCCGGAAGCTTGTTTGTTATGGCCCCTTCAAAGAATAAATATACTTATGAATTAAAAAGCCCTGTTACACAAAAAATCTTTACATCAACTACAGGCCGTTTCGATGGCTTGACAGAACCTGTTTATAAGTTAAGTGTCAAAACCTCGACAGGATGTAGCAAGGCCTATCCTGTTGATATAAAAATTCCTGGATCCAGTTGCAAAGATTACCTCATAACACCTGACAACGATGGCAACATGGATACCTTCTTTTTTGAGGCAAGCGGAAAAGTAGAAATCTTCGACAAAAGAGGAAACATGGTCAAAAGATTAAGCATTCCTTCAGAGTGGGATTGTTCTTCTGACAAAGGAAAAGTGGCTAGCGGTTATTATATCGCCAATATCAACGATGGAGAATCTCAAATAGGCTTGAGTATTGTTTATTAACTCAAAGAAGTTTATTTAGCCAGATGCGAGGGGTAATAGAACCAGGAATACGGAAAGAGGGTTTTGCTGGACTGTAAGACTTGCCATTTGATATGACATGATGAAGCGATCAGGTGGATGGACTGAAGCTGCATCTTTGCCTGCTAGTAGTGTAACATTTTTTGTTTATCTGACTTACTTAGAGAGTTTAAAAACACAAACAATAGATTTAATGAAATATACCGAGAATAGACAATCTTAATAAATTGGCTTTACTGTGTAGTTGTCATAAATGTTAAACATTACACATGTATATTCAATCTAATAGACCGTATTTTATATATTAAACAATGCTTGAAGTTCTTTCGTTATTGTTAATAAGTATCTAGATTTAGCTTTCGGTTAGCTAATTAAAGGATTATACTTCAAGCTTTTATATGAAGGAAAAGATCTGGTATATGCCCTTTTATCAGAAACAGAAGAGCTTGCCGGTATGGGAAGCTGGGAGAACAACCTTCTTACAGGTGATTTAACCTGGTCAGACAAGCTTTACGAAATTTTTGGACTTTCAAAAGGAAATCCATTAAATGTAGATTCCTTAACAGAACAGATACTTCCAGAAGACGGTGATTGAATAAATGAAAGTATTACCCAACTTTACGCAAACTGTAGAAGGCACACGTATAGGAATGTACATTGTAAAAAGAATAGTTGAACAAACAGGTGGAAGGATTGAAATCAAAAGCAAAATTGGAACAGGAACTACTTTCCTTGTTTATATACCGGAATTAGCAACAACATAATTACCATTTGTTAAGCTGCATAGCTTAAAATTCAGACAGTAAAACTCCTTTAAAATTGTTGATGTGCGGCAAACTCCGCGTATTTTTTAAAACTTAAGGTGATTTCCTAAACCTATAAAAAAAAGTTCCGTTAGATAATTGAGAATCTGTAATCTTATTGTTATCTTATATCCGATTACAAATATTAGAAGAGTTCTACTTTGCATTTTATTCAGTCAATATAAAAATGAATACTATTTCATTAATATACAGGTCATTTACAACTTTAATTGTTTTGACTATTTCACCATTTCTCTTTGCCCAGAATTTGTACAACAATGTTCAATTAACGGTAAACGGAACATCAACTTTGTTTGTAGCTAATCAATTTACCAACGAAACATCTGCTGTTTATGTAAATGATGCTACCGTTACTATAAATGGAGATATTACAAATAATCAAACTACTGCAATGACAGGAGCAGGACTAACCAACGTTTTAGGTACGTCTGCTCAGCAGTTTCTTGGTAATCAAACCTTTTTCACAAACAATCTTATTTTAAATAATACATCTGCAGGTACCAGTAATTTTTTATTTAATGGTTCCAACAATTTTACAGTTGGTAACTCTGCAACATTTACAGATGGTATTATTGTAACAAATACTAATAATATCACTTTTAATAATAACGCTACTCACTCAGGTGCAGGCAATGTATCTCATGTAAAAGGTTTTGTTAAAAAAATTGGAAATCAATCTTTTGTGTATCCTGTAGGAGATGGGACTACTTTAAGGACAGCCGCAATTTCGGCTCCTTCATTGTCTACAGATGCATTTACTGGTAAATACATTCAAGCTAATCCCAATACCGCTTCTTTCAACCCGGCAAGCAAACAACCCGTCTTGGATGTTGTATCCACTTGTGAATATTGGACAATAGACAGGACCACTGGTTCGAGCAATGTTTCTGTCACACTCTCCTGGCTTAATAGCAGCCCATATAATTGTCTGGGAACTGTTGCACCTACCGATTATTATACTGCCCGATGGGATACGGATAGTACAAAATGGATTAGCCATGGCAATGGTTCTAACACCGGTACAAGCGCAAGTGGAACTATTACAACAAATTCGCTTCCAACTAAATTTGGGCCTTTTACCCTCGCTGTGCGAAATATTCCTCTGCCAATATCTCTGACTTATTTTAATGGCAAAATTACCAACGAGGGCAATCGGCTTTTCTGGAAAGTATCAGTAGAAGAGAATACAAAGAAATATTCTGTTGAAAAAAGCTGCGATGGAAAAAATTGGAATACGGTAGGCTTCGTACCTGCCAGTGGCACTCACTCGGCTAAAGATTATTCATTAACAGATACTGATCCTTGTGAAGGTTTAAATTATTACAAATTGGTTGAGTTTTCAGGAAATGATATCCGGGAAGAATACGCAGTAATTAGTATTATAAATGATAAAGTTTTAAAAGCTGATTTTCAGATATTCCCAAATCCTAATAGTGGAACCTTTAGCGTATTTATAAATGGGGAAGAAAAGCTTAGTTACCAAATGGAAATGATTGACGTGGTAGGGAAAATTGTAAGTAAAAAGTCCTTACAGAATGGGTTAAATATCATCGAATGTTCCGATTTGGCATCAGGAGTTTATTTCTCACAATTTAAATTGGGCAAAAACAAAATAACAAAGAAAATTGTAGTCAACTGATCTCTGCAATTTTAAAAGGATTCTTCAGGCTTATTTTTATTTTTAATTCATATCCCTCAATAGGATAAATTCCATCTTTTGATAAACTCTGGAAACGTAGATTTTAACGGTTAGCTGTGTAAGTTATTAGTTTTGTATCAGTCAAAAGTGTATTCTATGGCTGTCATCTCCGTGTTGGACATATATCAGTAGGATGGAGTGAGAATATCACCAGCACCTAAACATCCAGAGTCGAGCAGCTTGTGAGCACTAACCAATAATCCGTGAAAGAGCACTCGAGATTTATACTTAAACAAGGGAAATACAGAGTAAAAAAGATTCGACATTGATAAGTTCCCGACACAAAGGATGCGAAAACGACTTTTTATCACCTGAAAATAAAGCTTTACCTAAAAAAGGGTTTTTAAAAAACCTCCTCAGCGAAGATTAATCTTGCTGGGGGAGGTTGATGTTGATAATAAATGAATTACTTAGAATTTTTAGCTGCTGAAGCTTCAGTTGACAACAGTTTTTTTATCTCTGAAATTTCATATTGTAAAGTCTGGATTGATTTAAGTTCTTCCTTTTGTATTGCATTTTCAGCTTTTAATACATCTATCTGTGCCTTCAGTTCTTTTACAGAATTTATAAGCATATAGGTCAAAGAAGAACCATCGTATTTCAAAAGAGTAGTTTCTGATTTATCATTTTGATCAAGCTTCATTGAAAATGTCTCAACCGTATAAGGTGCTACTTTTTTAATTTCTTGCGCTATAACTCCAATATATTCTGATGTAGTGTCTTTATATGGTCCTTTGCCATTGTACTTAAATTTTACGGGATGTATCTGAAGCAGTGCAGATAATCCATCATTATAATCTAGAATGTCCTTCTTTAGGCGCTTGTCAGAAAAAGTTCCCCAAGTACCTCCTCCAGCCTTGTCTGCAGTTCCGTTTACACTCAAAAGTGAAGTAGGTGCTGTAGTATTTATTCCAACGTTACCAGATGATTTTAAAATACTTACCGCTTCCATTACACCAGTATTGGCAGCATTAGGAACATATATTGCCGCTCTGACACTGGAAAGCGCATCATCAACTCCACCAAAACCTGCATAAGTATTTGCTGCCATTCCTGACCATGGTCTTATTTTATATCCAAGAATTTTCCCTGCACCACCGGTGCTTTCCAGCAAAACATACGGTGCAGTACCATTATAAATATGCAATCTTTCTGTAGGTGTGGCAGTTCCAATAC
>JACMRH010000090.1 GCA_014376535.1 Cytophagales bacterium
AAAAAAGTTAGCTGAACAAGCTAAAACTAAGAAGATTATCTTTTTCATATAGTTTGATTTTAAAAACTCAAATTACAATAATTATCTAAATAAATAATATCGCAAAAAATAGATTGTTTAGAGTAATTAATTAATCGTTTTGTGAGATAAATCCGCACTACAAAAAGATGAAATTGTGCCTAGAGAGCGCTTTGAGATAATAAGGATTCAACCTTTACCAATTTGAATAAGCTTCCTGCTAATTCTGTACTTTAATAGTTTTGAGAGTTTCGGCTTAAATTTGTAAATTATTAGGACTTCTATAACAGAGATTTATAATCCTTGCAATTGCTATTCTCTTATAAATCTTTCTATTTTTCTCAAAGATCCTTGTTTATACCTTACCATATATACACCACGAGGAACATCCGAAATATTACATTTCTGGTCACCCACCACAATTTCTTTTGAATAGCTTCCAATAATTCCAATCAATTCCACTTCATCAATTACGTTGTTAAAGAAAATTTCATTACCAGATGTTGGATTAGGACTAATTAATGTTTGAAATGGTTCTGAATTCTCATTTTTGTTGGATGTTATTATTGATAGGTTCTTTAAATTAAATTCATATATTACACCTTTACCATTGGTACCAATACATAAGTCTGATCCAATATTTGTACTGTCGCCTCTATCTGTAACAAAAAGAGAATTATCATTTAATGCAATATTTCCAGGGTATAGGTTTGTAGAATTTTCAGGAGGGCTAAGTGTTCCAACATATGAATAAATTGAATTTTTAAACTTAAAAATTTGTAATTGATTTCCATTTCTCCTGACAAACCATTTTTGGGATTTTAAAGTATACCCACTACCCAGTATTGAAGATTTTTCTTGTAATTCCAATCCTTCTAATCTATCATAAGATCCATCATCATTTGTAAACGAATAGTAATAGTAACCTGGCCTAGACCCATAACCTTCGTATATTTTTGTCGACCCAGAAGCATATAAACTGACTGCACGAAAATACCCACCCACAAAATATAAATCAAAGGTTGGATTCTTATTTAAGTTAACATCTAGAATTCCATCATTTGAAAAACCAACTAATTGACTGCTATCTGTAATAAATAATTCTGATGGACTTTCGTAAAAAAGCGCAGGTGAATACTTCAGAGAAAGGGGCTGATATGAATCAATTTTATAAATTCTTAACTGATTACTATTGCTTAAACTACTACAAAGATAATTGCTGTTAAGGGCTAAAGCTTGAAAGTTTATACTATCTGTACCATATTGATTTTTAGCAAAAACTTTGTCAATAAGTTTAAATAATGAATCTGGATGGTTTCTTTTGTAAAAATAAATTGCTCCGGCTATGACTGAATCATTACTAATTTCATTATTTGAAGTAACAGCTAAATAATTTCCTGAGAAGGCAACATTTAATCCAAAATTGGAATGATAATTAGTTGAAAATAAGATTTGATGAACCATCCAATTTGAGTATTTATCTTTCTTATAAACAGTAACATTACCAACATTATCCAAACAATTATTATTGTGTTTCAAAGATGAATTACCATCGCCTACGATTAAAGTATTATTGTCTGCAGCTAAGTTTTTTGAGCCACTCCAATTTTTAGGGGATGATAATATCCCATTTTTATTCTCGGGATAGATTTTAGAAATCGGTTGAGATATTCCTTTAAAAATGAATAATACCGATAAAATAATTAAAAAAAAGTATTTCATAATACAACTTGTAATTGGTTTAAAAATTGATGGTCTACAATAGCAATAAAATGAGATATTCCATTCATTTCCTACTAATTAATATTCTTTGTTTGAAAGATTTATAAGTAATTAATTTTTCTGAATTCTAAATATAACCGAAATAGCTGGCCAAAAACGTGGTGTAATAAAAAAATTACTTGTTCTATGAATTATTTTATCGTTTTGTGAGACAAAGCTGGTGTATTCGAGTCTATAATAATATTAAACTTTTTTGGAATAACTCATAACCAACTATGATTCTGAATACGGATCTACCATTTATCCGCATTGTCTATATTTGCTTCTAAACATAGCTTTTGCAATGTTTTTATGGAAAATTCAATATTGTCTCTAATAGGTTGCCAAAATTTAATTTGGTCATCATTCCTAGCTGCTCTACCATAAAGTTTTTCTAGGGTTTTGATATTACTAGTATTTTTAGTGGTAACAGAAAGAAGAGTTTCTTTTGAGGTAAATTTATTATACGATGCGATAAAATCAGAATATTCATATTTGATCCTTCCATCCTTAATTTTAATTAATAGATTAAAATTAATGTAGTATCGATCTCCTTGAAATTTGGTCAGGAAACTGCCCATATATGAAATGAAAGAGTAATCAGAATCATCAGATTGTATTTTTACATATTGAATTTCTCCTTGAGGAATTGTTTTTATAGAATTAAAGAGTTTTTTTTGAACTTGCTTTGTAGGAATCTATTAAGCCTGAATAAAATATTTTACCTGATTTAGGATCTGTTGACAAAATAATAAGTTCGCCTGATTTGTAATCTGGATTTTCAAATACCTTTCCATTACTGTAAGCTATCTTTATTGTTTCCTTCTTACTTACAACAATATCCAAATTTGGATTTTCGATTGGATTAAACCTATAGCCCATTTTGTCCTCCAAATTTTTTGTTATGATTCCGTTTGGATATGGCTGTGAATAAATTGTGTCTTGGGTTTGTTTTCCAACAAAAGATTGTGCTATTAGGCAAACCGGGAGAAAAAGGAAAATAAGAATAGTTGAATTCATTTAATTAAATAAAAATCGTTTTTTAAGACATAATTAATAACATTTGATTATTTAATTTGAGAAAACCAAAATGTTGGAACGTCATCAGACCAATTTAATTTTACTCCCGTGATAATCTTTCCAGTATATATTTTCCATTCTGTATGAGAAATGGGTACAAATTCTTTATTGAATAAAGAAATTATCTTGAAGGGATGATTTGTTTGCAATTAAGAGGCAATATTCACTAAGTTTTGTTTCAGGATTGAAGTAACTGGTAATTGATCCATATCCAACATCACATGTAATATACTTTACATTATCCTCTTTTGTATAGCAAGTTTCAAAAACCTTACTGTTAAACTCTTTTTTAACATTTTCTTCTGTAACGCCGACTCTACATTTATCCCTACTTATGTGAGTAACAAGGATAAGGCAAAAAATCTGGATTAACTTTTTCATCGTTTACTGTTATCAGTTTCTCGCTTGAAAATAATTCTCTGATCGCTATAAACAGGTGCCCAATAATTGAAATTTCTGCAAAAATTACAAAAGCCATACCTGTCAATTGCAGTAGAACAACCACCGAAAAGAGCGCCAGAAAAAATCCGATGAATCTCTCAATGATCAAAATAAATAATTTTAATTTATTCATAATACCTGAATGAAACTATTCGTCTTTGTAACCCTGAGAAATTTCTACAATATTTCCTTCAGGATCTTTTATCCAGACGGTTTTCCAGCCAGGTATCAGCTCATCAAATTGAAAAGGGCCTAAGGTTATTTGCGTATCTTCTCCTATTTCTTTGAGCTTCTGATCTACATCATCTACCATAAAAGCAATATGACGTACCCCGGCATAATGTGGGCCGTCAGCTTCTTCAAAAGGCAAAGTACGCTCTTCGTCTTTACTGAATATCTCAAAATAAAACCCATTGCTATCTTTAAGAAAAACTATCTCCTTACCGTTTTCTAAGGGAATTGTTCGGGCTCTTCTCATTCCAAAATGGCGTGTATAAAATGCTTCAAAAGCAACCGGATCGTTGCAGGTAACGGCAATATGCGCAAAGTGCGTAGAAGTGGTCATGTGTTTTTAGTTAAGATTTCTCGGCCAGAATATCGATAATTTTCCGGGCAAATAAATGAGCATGCCCCCCGGAGCGCCCGGTAACAAGGTCATTATCTACCACCACATCCTGATCAGTATAAATAGCCCCATATGCCAGGGCATCTCTATATAGATTATTATGGCAAACCAACGACCTGCCTTTTACCATATCTGTGTCGAAAGCCACTAGCCATAAGCCGTGGCATAAAATACCTTTTATAATATTAGGTTCGGCAAATGCACGTTTAAGAAATGCCGTTGCTGGTGGAATGGTATGTACATTGTCCGTATAGCGAAGCCGGTCTGAAACCATGCCTGATGGTACGATAATGGCGTCATAACTTCGCAATTCTTCATCACTCATATTTTCGAAAGATTTTGAACATTCCATGGGCACTTTGTATTCGTGGCCGTAAAACGTGAGCTTCTCCTGACCCCACAAACGGGTTAGAAAATGCAGTTCAGCGCCTTCTTCCGGGAACCGGTATTTGTAATAGAATATTTCGTTTTCGTAAAAATCCCCTTCAAAGAGAATGGCAATTTTTTTACCGGCTAATTTCATAAAAAGCAATTATTATTTACGCTGAAATGGGATTGTTAAGTAACAGAAGCAATTATCCCTCGAATGGGATAATTGCTTCTGATGGAATTCTTGCGGCCAAAGCTATTATTATGCTTTAGGAGCGGATGGCGGCGGCGGCACTACGCCCAGCTGTTGCAGTAAACCCAGTTCATCTACGTTTGCCCATCTTTCAGCAATTTTACCGTCCCGCATGCGTACGATTGTGGTTCCAGATAAGCTAATTGATTTGCCGCTTGGAGGCATTCCCATCACGCCACCGGTATCAGTACCGTTCAGTCGCCAGCGGTGTACCACTTTGTCAGAAGTAAAAATCTGATCTTCGATTGATAATTTCACATCGGGCATGGCATTTCTGAACATGCCTACAATGTGTTTGAAACTACCGGAGCCAGGTTCGGTGGTTTGCTTGCCACCAACCTGCGAATGGTCTAGTGCATCGGAAGACAATAAATCTTCTCGTACATTGCCTTCGTTCCAGGCTGCCTCAAAAAATTCAAGGCAAATTGCGTTATTCTGTTCAGGTGTTAAGGTCATCTTTATATTTTATATTTAATGAAACAATTGCAGGACTAAACCAGCACTTCTGTATTTCTTTTTCAGTTATCAGAAAAAGGTGTTAGCTATATAACTCTTGTATGCCTCCTATCTGCTTCAACATGCCGAAAAGGTCGTTGTGAACCCTGGCTTGTTTCAATTTTCCGGCGTCATTAAAATTAAAAAATGTCATGCCTTTCAAAATTACTTCTTTGTTGCTTGCCGGTATATTTCGCCAAGTGCCCACCTGTACGCTTTTCATGGTCCAGACAGAAGCGGCCTTGGTTTCGTCGGCAACAATATCACCTTCAGGGTCATCGATGATGTAAGTTATATTCTCGAATATCTGCCTGTTTCCTGTCACCATTTTCTTGAAATCTTCCCGACTTTCCAGGCGTACAAAAGGCAAAACAAACTTAAAATCCAAGTCGATAATTTCGTCTATTACCATCATATCACCTTTGTTCCAGACTTCAGTCATAAACCTTTGTACAGTAATAATATTTTGAGCAGTTGTTACCATACTATCTAGTTTGTATATTATTAATCATTAAACCGGGATTACACCCATTTGCTGCATCAACCCGAAATCATTTTCGTTCACATGTACCGAAGCAATCTTGCCGTTTCTCAAAGTAAAAATATCAATACCAAAATCGGAAATTTTGTTGCCGGTTGCCGGAGCGCCCAAAAACTCACCCAGGTGCGTGCCTTCTATTTGCCACCGGACTGCTACCTTGTTTTTTTCAGCAGTCTGGCGCAAGCCTGTAAACTTGATATCCGGAAAAGCAGTGCGTAGGTAGGTTACAAAGCTTTTGAAATTTTCATATCCAACAGTAGGGTTTTTCTGTGTAGGAATAATAAAGGCAAATGAGGGATCCATTATCTCTTCCACAATGTCCAAATTGCCTTTGTTCATCACTTCGTTAAAATAATGATCAACCAGTTTTGCATTAGCTTCCAAATCTTCCTGGACATCCGACGCTGATGGAATTACGCCCAATTGCAGCATCAGGCCCAAGGTATCTTCATGACCGATTGATTCGGCGATCTTGCCATCTTTTATTGTATGCCAGGTCATGCCGTCTATTTCAAAAGCCTGTCCGGTTGCTGAAATATCACCTTTTACAGTCTTTAATGGGCCACCTGTGTGTGTTCCACCACCAACCCAACGGGTGATTACCCAGTTGTCGCCTGCAACCATATCCTGTGGGCTGATGTAAAAGTCCGGAAAAGAATTATGCAACATTTCCACCAAACCTATGAATCCATCGGGGCCATAAAATGGCTCAGGATGTGTTGGAAGTGTAAATACAAAATCATTTGCAAGGATCTCATGCGCAACATCCTTATTCATGGCATTCATTACCTGATAAAAGTAACGTCTTGAAATTGCTTTGTTTTTGTTAAAAATAGACATGTATTTATTTGTTTAGTACTATTTATTTAGAAAAAATTTAAGCGAGTGTTCCATCAGGATACTGAACCATACCTGCAAAATGAATTGCTATTTTCCCATCTCTCAAAACCCAGCTGTCAGCAAAACGCATATTGCTTTTGTTACCGCCAACTGTCATTGTAATCTGCTCAGTAATCATTAGCGTTACCGGGTCCTCAGTTTCTGACCAAAATACAATATCTGTCTCCAGACCGTCTATTCCCAAAATCCCCTGCATATGCTCACGGATTTTTTCGCGTCCTTTATAAATAACCGGTTGTTTGCTGAAACTGCTGATAAGTAAAGCATCATCTGTATACTGGTCTAAAAGGGCTTCAATGTTTTTATCAAGAATAAACCCAATGTGCTTCTTATACATTGTCCCAAGCTTTGAATCTGGTACATTAGTCATAACCTTCGTGATTGTTTTTCTAATAATTAATGGGACTGTGTATTATAATTTAACAGAACCTTCGTGATATTGAAGGTCATCCACTATGTATTTAGAAATTATGGGATTTCCAGACGAATTAAGCTTCATTTCCCAGGTCTGGTAAGCGTCGGCTTTAATACGTTTGCTGAATGGATCAGGCCCGTTCCACATACTTGCTTCCCATTGAACCACTACTTTTACACTTGCCGTTTCGCCATCAATGACAGGCTCTACAAGCTTTACTGTGTGCACTTCATCAAAAAAAATTCTAATGACGCGCTGAAACCAGCCTTCAAAACCGGCGTGACCGTAAATGGTGGTTTCAGGAAAAACCATTTCCAGTTCTTTGTCAGCCAACATGGGCAGTACTTCCACCATAGGCACATGTACATCCAGCTTTTTGTACCAGACTTTTATAAATTCTTCTATTGCTTCTTTGGTTAGCATATTTGTTGGGTCTTTTTTTTAGTCTAATACTTTTTTTCCGATACCGTTATCTGACCCCTAACTTTGTCTTCCATAATCAAGGCTGCGGCTTTTTCACCGATCATAAAACAGCTTGCTACAGTGTTTCCGCTGGTTACATTGGGCATGATGGATGCATCGGCTACCCGCAAATTTTTAATTCCCCATACCTGGAGTTTGGGATTTACCACCGCCATTGCATCCTGTCCCATTTTGCAGGTACCTGCCGGGTGCCATAGCGTAGAAGCCTGGCTGCGAATAAAGTCTTCCATATCCGCAGCTCCCGGCGCAATTTCGCTTTGGTTCAATTCTGCAAATGCAGGTGAACCTGCAATTTTCCTGATCACTTCCACGCCGATAGCCAGGGCTTTCAAATCAGCTTCCTGCTGCAAATAATTCGGATTGATCAGGGGTGGCGCATAAGGATCAGTTGATTGAAGTTTCACATAACCACTGCTGAACGGTTGCACCAGAATCGCCAGGAAAATGCAGATCTGGCCACCAAAATCAGGTAGTAGAGGTTTCAAAGGTGCTGGCAAACTTGGTGTAAAATTGATCTGTATGTCTGGCGCTGCATTCTCGTTTTTGCGGGACCGGATGAAAAGCACGTTGCCAGTGAGCAAAGAAGTGTTAGGCAGTTGCTTCCCCGAGCGGAAAATGACCGGCAGTTGCAAATGATCCTGCAAATTATGACCTACCCCTGGTAAATCAGCGTTTACAGGTATCCCAATTTCCTCCAGATGCATTTTGGGACCTATACCTGATAATAGCAATATCTTCGGTGAAGCAAGTGCTCCAGCAGATAAGATCACTTCGCTTGTTGCTGTAAAGATTTCCTCTTTGCCATCCTTGATTACCGCCACGCCGGTAGCTTTTTTGTCATCTATTATTACCCGGGCTACTTGCGTATTGGTAATTACAACAAGATTTTCCCGGTCCATTACAGGGTGTAGAAAAGCCGTTGCACCGCTTTCCCTCTTGCCGTTTCTATCAATGTGAAATTGCAGGTAACCAGCACTGTTTTCCTGGCGGGCACCGTTATAATCCCAATGCGGTTCGTTATAGCCGATTTCTGCGGCGGCTTTCAAAAATTCAGGCGCACGCATTTCAGGCTCCGGACAATCACCGATTTTCAATTCACCGTCTTTGTTGTGAAATTTCCAATCGCCGCCACTGTAGTCTTCCAGCTTTTTAAACAAAGGCAGCAATTCTTCATAGCTCCAGCCATCGGCACCTAGCGAATTCCACTGGTCGAAATTCCGGGAATTACCGCGCACGTACATCATGGCATTGATAGATGAACTTCCGCCAAGCACTTTGCCTTGGTTTATAGTAATTTCGCGGTTTAGCAGACCAGGTTGGGGTATGGTCTTTAAGTTCCAGTCTTTATCTGATCCCCAAAGCTTCACGAAGCCGCCAATATCTGCAATATTCGGATCTTTATCTGATCCTCCGGCCTCAAGCACCAGCACTCTTACTGTCGGATCAGCGCTCAGGCGATTTGCTAATACGCATCCAGAAGCTCCGGCACCAACAATAATATAATCAAAAGAATTTTTAGACACTTTCATAGGTAGAATAACGATTACATTTAAATCGGTTATTTAATTTCAATATCATGAACGGTCTAAAAAGTTTATGATTCAGGAGTAGCACTAAATCCTTTTCCGTCTACCCCTGAGATTTATAAGAAATTTATGTTTCTTAAATTTAGCTTGAAGCCGCATGCATACAGGCATCTTGCACTTTACCTGCATCGTGAATGCCATCTATTACTAGGTCAATCAGAAACGGTTTATCATCGGCAAGCATCTTTTCAATTGCAGCTTCAATTTCTTCTTCTTTTTCAACCCGCACGGCATTAACGCCCATCGATTGCGCCAGCAGATCGAAACGGATCGCAGGAAATGATAAATCGAAGGACAATGGATAATCGCGTGCTGGTACGGTGCGTTCTTCCCAGTAAACATCAATGTTCAGCTGAAGTAATTTGTAAGACCCATTGTTACACACAATAAACTTGGCACCTGCTTTATGGCGGATCGCTGACCAGAGTGCCTGTATGGTGTACATGCTGCCACCATCCCCTGAAAACCCAATCACTGTTTTGTCGGGATAAGCAAGTTTCACGCCGATAGCACCAGGAAAACCAACGCCTAATGAGCCACCTCGCGTTACAAAATAATGTCCTGCCTTAGTGGGTGGCAGGTAGCGCGTTATAGCAGGCGAACTAGTTAGACCTTCATCGAAGATGATAGTATTTTCCATTTTTACCTTTTTCGCCAATGCCCGTGCGAATTGCGCCATTTGAATTTTTTTGCCTTGGTACTGACCGTCAGTTTGTAATTCGGCCTGATGTTTTTCCTTTTTAGCTAAGGATAGTTTTGTTATTTTCTGAGCAGCTTTTTCTTTTTGCTTCGGACTGATCAGCGCCTCTACCGCATCTGCCAGAGCGGCTAAGGAAAGTTTCGGATCGCAAACAACGCCAATATCTACCCGGTGATTTTTTGCAATTTCATAAGCGTTCAAGTCGTAGTGGATCACTGTAGCTTCAGGGTTGAAGATATCATTGGTATCCGGAAAGACTTCTGGCACCATGTAAGTACCGACTATTAAATTAGCGTCCCCTTTTTGAGTTATCGGCAAGCTAAAACTGCCAAACATATGACCAGTGGTGCCCTGATAAAGCGGATGTGTATTATCTATAATGAAATCGCCAAACTCTACACCATATACTTCCGCTCCCAGCAATTCTGCTATCCGTACCACCTCTGTAGTTGCATCGGAATACGCTACGCCATCACCAATAAACATCATCGGATTTTCAGCCTCCAGAAGAGCTTTCGCTGATGCTTCGATCAACTCCGGTGATGGCAAAGACCGTGTGGATGGTATAGCCGTCGGGAATACGGTTTCTTCATTTATTTCATCCAGAATATCCATCGGAAGGCACACATAAACAGGCCCCATCGGCGGCGTAGCAGCTATTTTAATAGCCCGGCGCAATGTTCGCAGCAACGATTTAGAAGATAAAACCGTGGTGGAATATTTGGTTACGGGTTCCATCATAGCCACCAGGTCATTAGCCATCTGGGCATCCATGTTCATATACTTAATTCCGGCATCAGCTCCGATTACAACCAAAGGCGAATGACCGCGTTTTGCCTGGTAAAGTGCCCCAACGGCGTTACCGATTCCTGGTGAGCTATGTAACTGAACTAAAGTTGGTTTTTGGGTTGCCCTCGCATGGCCGTCGGCCATCATGACAGCAATAGATTCCTGTAGTGTCAGAATGTATTTCATTTCTGGATGGTCTGCCACGGCATCCAGGAAGCCCTGTTCTACCGTGCCAGGATTTCCGAACATACAATTCATGCCATCTGCCAGGAACTGTTCTATTATTTTATGGTTTCCGGTCTTACCAGCCATAGCGTTTCAGATCATTGTCCAGCACATTAACTAATTGGTCACCGAACTCGTGGGAACATTGCAGAGATCGGGCAGTTATAAACGGATAGTCAACTATTACCGAAGTTTCTTTTCCAAAATTTCCATGATATTGTCCGTCGGTTCCAACAGCATCGCTCATTACATATTCCAGCACATAAGGTGGCGCACCAATATTGAAATCGGTATGAAGAAATCCGGTTCCATCATGATAATCATATTCGATACAGTGACCTGTAACATGCTTTCCGCGGATAATGCTTTTGCGCTCATTAAAGTCGCGGGCAAAGGCTAACACTGGCACACCGTAACATATAGCCGCTACTGGTTTATCGGAACGGTAGAAACCCAAGACCAATTCATGTAGACGCTGGTTATTTACCATATCCACAATAGGTCCGCTTCCGCCAACCAATAGTATAGAATCATATCCAGAAACAAGTTTCGTTACCGATTGTTTAACCTTATTATTGTATCCTTCCAATTCGCGAAGGAAATTTTTAGCAGAACCATAAGGTCTTTCCGGTATATATTCCGACATATTCATCGGTGTTTCAAGGCGCTTCTGGCTTTCAAATTCCTTTACCATGTTGGCATCGGATTCGGTGGTAACACAAACTCCCAGTGGCGGATCGATGTAAGTTGTATCATAACTTGGAGGAAGGGCTTCGGCTTTTTTACCGTATGTAGTCATAAAATCTAGTTTATAACCGGCAGCTTCCAGCTTTTTAAGTGGGCCTACCAACTCCACACCCCAGTATCCGAATTCAGATAGGATGGCTAATACTTTTTTAGTTTTTTTCATTGATATAAATTCTTCTCTTTGCTAACCGGTTTTCTTTAAAGAAGCATACGAGCAGCATGAGTGGATTAAATTAATTTTTTAGTTTATTTCAAATTCTTCTGCTAATTCTGATTCGTCTAGTGTTACTTTAACTTCCTTGGAAAGATTAGAAAACTCCATTGTGAAATTGTCACCGCGCATCTGTCGGGCAAAAGCAAAGTAATTCCAGCCTTCGTCAGAAACGGTCTTAATATGTTTCATATCAAGTTCAATTCTGGTGATACCAGTTAGTTTATCCAGTTCATTCCGAAGCTGATTTACAGTGTTGCGGTCTAAATCACCGAATAATTTATAACTGGCCTTTCCTTCTTTATTTGAAAGTAATTCCACATCGAAAGCTTCTTTTTTAGGAGTCATGCGTACTATCACTTTTACCTGTTCATTTACGTCTGGAAGAGTGATGGTGAGCTTGTCGCTGTCGAAGTTTTCATAAGGTAAGCCGTCCACAGTAACCTCTTCCAATACCACGCTTCCTGCCGGAAGCAGGTCAGGTGAAACCCTAAGTATACGGTCTTTTAATCCGGACGGATTCGGTGAAAAGTGGAAGTTCATTGGCTGTTTATTTACCAATAGGTTAGTATAAACTGCACTCAGAAAACAAAGCTCAAAAGAGTGGTAACCGGCCATAGAGTGGCTGCCTTTCCCTCTTTCTGAACCCAATGCATAAGGTTGACCGTTTGCAAGTACATTGAAATAAATGCCGCCCAATTCATAATCCAGGAACCAGCCGTTGTAGAAAGCGGAACCCATGCGGGCATGTTTTAAATAATCCGGGTTATGATTATAAACACCGGCCATTATGTAATATGCAAGAATACCCTGTTCCTGTTGCCACCACGCTTTACGGTCGTGCCATACAAGTCGGTATTTTTCTTCACCGTCTTTCAAGGTACGCTCCATCATATCGTGCCAGCCTCCGCGCTGGTTGTCTGCACCAGCAGTGGGAATAATGTCTGCTATCTTATATGCAAATTCTTTATAGCTGTCTTTTGGCCGCAATGATTGCATACGGGTCAGGTTCCAGGCGACTTTAAGATTGTGCCCCACCACGCAGCGTCCCTGATGAATGCCCCAGACGAGGTCACGAGACCAATCATCATAGAATTTTTCGTTCATAAACGGACTGTACCCATAATCCGGGAAATGTTGACAGATCAGGTCGAATGTATTTTCCAGGAAGTCAGCATATTCTTCTTCACCAGTAGCCAGGTACAGGTTAATTAAATAAGCCGGTGCATGGTCGCCAATGGAATTCCAGTTTTTGCGAGCTTTGTTTATACCCAGTGTTTCTTCATGAGGCGAAAGCGTTACCGGATCTACGTGTGAATAATAGCCACCCTGCGGGCCATGATCCTTAAAGTAGCGGTTCATAAAAGTTATGGTGTCCTTAATATCTTTCAGCAGTTCAGGATTGGCAGAAATGCGGTAGGTTTGGGTTAGTCCGGCCAGTACATAGATCTGCTCATAGCAAGGCATAGCATTTCCTCCTTCGTTACCACCAGCACCGGAGCCGATCAACTTCCGCATACTTCCGTCTGGCTGAATGTCAATTTCACTATACCAGTAACAGTATCCTTCGGTTGTGTTGCGGTGGCGGAAGTGTTTCTGAATGTATTCGCAACCCTTTTCTGCCGCTTCCAATGCCCTTTCGTCGCCGGTCATCATATAAGCAGTAGCAAAACCGTAAACCAGACGCGAAATAGTATCAAGGTTCTGGACACCGTCAACTTTCTTTCCTTCGGATGAAAGCGTAGTGCGGTAATTCCGGAAATCAATGGTTTCACCTTCTGCAAGCTGGAACTCTACATCCAGGTAAAAGTTAAGTAGTTGCTGTACCTGGCGTATCCACCAGTCCTGGTCTTCGAAACGGAGCTGGTCTTTACCTATGCCAAAAAGCAACATATGTTTTGCTTCGAATTTTAATCCACTGGTTTCAGGGTAAAAAACACCATATGCATGTACCAAACGTCCTACTTCCAGAATATCTTTCATATTGGGAGCAACCTGGAAAGGTTCGCCCAAATTGCGAAGTACTTCTGCATAGCAGGCATAGGTTACTTTTACATCAAATTGCCGGCTATCTTCCGTTTCCAGTGTTATATACCCCTGGCTATCGAACTCATCCGGAAAATTTACAGCTACGATCGTACCTGCAATCAGGTCGGAAAATGGGAAATCTAATTTGTTCATAGTGCCTTTTTGTTTGTTATTTATGACTTTGAAGTTGTTTTTGACGGGGATAATTCAGAAACCAATACTACAATGCTCCGGGCCGTAACTACATAAGTATCTTCAATTTTTTCTTTCTTTCTTGAGATGTCGATGTCTTTAGGACTTGGCAGCGCAGTATCAATAGATCGTTGCCATTGCAGACCTGCATAAGCGGGAACCTGGAATTCAGTGGCATCCCAATGCATATTCATCATAATGAAAATGTTGCGGGAATTGTCTTCACCTTCTTCCACATCTCCCAAGGTTAAGGCAAGGCAGCGGGCTTCAGGGTTTCCCCATTCAGGTTGGTTCAATTGGGTACCGTGCCATTCGATTTCGTTCAGGCCGTATTTATTAGTTTTGTTGCTGAGGTAGTTACCTTTAAAATGGTGAAGGTATAGCTGACGCTTTTTAATGAGAGAACTCCAAAAACGTATCAACCCTGCATTCTCTTTTATTTTATCCCAGTCTATCCAATTCAGTGCATTATCCTGGCAATAGGTGTTGTTGTTTCCCATTTGCGTACGGCCATATTCATCACCGGCCACAAACATGGGTACGCCCATAGAAAGCATCAGTAGAGTGGTTAAGTTTTTCATCTGTCGGTTCCTGAGTTCCAGGATTGCCTGTTCGGTAGTTTCACCTTCAGAACCACAATTCCAACTGTCATTGTCGTTAGCACCGTCGTGGTTACTTTCTCCGTTTGCCCAGTTGTGCTTCTCGTTGTAAGAAACCAGATCGTGCATGGTAAAACCGTCGTGAGCAGTAATAAAATTTATGCTGTTTGTTGGTTGGTGCTGGCGCCACTGGTAAAGATCCGCACTGCCGGTCATCCGGGAGGCCAGTTGGCTTAGCATTCCGGTTTCTCCTTTTACAAAGCGACGCATTGTATCGCGGTATTTGCCGTTCCATTCAGCCCAACGATCCCCCGGGAAATAACCAATCTGGTATAGACCAGCAGCATCCCAGGCTTCGGCAATTACTTTAGATTCAGATAAAAGCTCTTCAAGTTCTATGGCCCATATAAGCGGAGGGTGCTCCATTGGGGCGCCATCTTCACCGCGTGTAAGCACAGAACCCTCATCGAACCGGAAACCATCTACGTGCATTTCTTTTACCCAAAAACGAAGGCAGTCAAGAATAAACTTTTCGCCGATCGGGTGGTTGCAGTTTACAGTATTGCCGCAGCCTGTGTAATCGTAATAAAAATTTTTGGAACCGTTTTCGCCTGTAAGATAATAGTAAGTTGAATTGTCGATGCCTTTAAACGAAAATACAGGACCATCCTGGTTTCCTTCATCTGTGTGGTTAAAAACGACATCCAGAATTACTTCTATGCCAGCTTTATGGAAGGCTTTCACCATGTCTCGGAATTCGTTTAACTGAGTAGCGCTATCTTTGGAAACACAGTAGCCATGGTGAGGGGAGAAGAAGCCAACGGTGCTATATCCCCAATAGTTGCTGAGTTTGACTCCATCTACTTCGCCCAGACTCTGAGTGTCGTCGAAATCGAAAATGGGCAGTAATTCTACGGCCGTAATACCTAAATCTTTGAGGTAAGGAATTTTTTCGATAAGACCCAGAAAGGTGCCTGGATGTTTGACGCCACTGGTTGGACTTTTGGTGAAACCGGCTACATGCATTTCATAGATAATACTTTCTTCCATAGGTCTACGTAAGGGCATGTCACCTTCCCAGTCGTAATTTGAAGTATCTACTACTACACCTCTTAGGGAAGTTTCCACATTATCTTCTTCATGGCAGGCATTTCCCCGATTCCATCGTTTAAAGCTAATTCCCCGGGCATATGGATCTATTAAAACTTTGTTTGGATTAAAGCGGTGGCCTTTGGACCTATCTGTAGAACCATTCACGCGATAAGCGTAGCCGCAGCCAGGTTCCAGCCCCTCTATAAAGATATGCCAGAAATGGAATGTCTGGTTAATTCCTGCATCCATTTTGAATTCGTGGCTTGGTTGAAGATCGTCAGGTTTATTAAAGATCAGCAATGTAACCGAAAATGCGTTTTTGCTGTAAAGCGAAAAATTTACTCCTTTTTCGGAAACCACTGCCCCTAAAGGAAGAGAGTGTCCCCTGGTAACCGTTAATTTTTGTTCTTTTATTCTCATAGATAAAAATTAATTAAAACGATACCATTAAAAATTAGTACCTTTTATAAATATATAGAAAGTATAAACTATATTATACCAGTGCACAGGAAAATTTTCCGACTTAAGAATTCAGATTTTATTTTGAGTTAAATAAAAGAGCAGCTTTTTGACTTTTGAAGGTTTGTAGCTGAAAGCGGGTTAAGCGATAATAAAATATCTGATAAACATTCGGTCGTCCGGTTAAATTATTCAAATCTTTAAAAAAATTAAGCTGTCGTTTTTGAATTTTAATGCGACTAATTCGATTTTTATCTATTTCAAAAAATAAATAATAGAATTGACTTTCTTTTTGATATACAATTATATAAATAGGAATCTAATTATCCTAATATTGAAAAATATATACCAAAAAGACATATAAAATTATTTTACTGGGCAGTTCAGGTCTGCGACAAGGTCAATAATTTTGTCCTTGTCGAGTTTTTTAAGTTCTTTTTTGATGTCTGTCAGTCCCATCTTTTATTATCGGTTAGGGTATTCCCACCATTGGCTATAACGGTTTGCAGCTACAAGAAGTTGGCGATTTCGAAGCACTAAACTGTCTACCACCACTAAACTTGATACGAAGCACAAAACTTCATTTAACCACTGAACCGCCAATTTTTTGTAGGTGCTGTTACCTGCTGGGCTTCTTTTCGGTCGAAGGTCTGTCGTGTCAAGTTTGCAGTGTCTTTTACGGCATTCATCCTCAGCATGCATTGATTTTCTTGTAGTGATTTAGATAGTATCGCTTTGTAATGTTATGACAGTACAAAGTTATCTATTTCAATTATGTAACCCTCACCAAAAATAGGACTTGAATTTAAGCGACAAAAATGTAACTTGAATTATAGTCATATGAAGAAGCAGAAATTTACCGAGGCGCAGATAGTAAAAGCGCTAAAAGAACACGAAGCTGGTCGCAATGCAGAGGATATCAGCCGTGAACTGGGCATCAACTAAGCCACCTTTTATAACTGGCGAAAGCGGTATTCGGGCATGGAAAGCCAGGAGCTCAAAAGGTTAAAGGAGCTTGAAGAAGAAAATCGCAAGCTCAAAGCGATGTATGCAGATCTTGCCCTTGATAATAAAATTCTAAAGGACGTCTTGACAAAAAAGTTCTAAGGCCCTGTGGTCTTATGGAATTATCCAAATCGGTATACTATTACAGTTCCTGTAAAGATGATTCTGCTGTCATGAGAAAGCTGGAGAGCCTTGCGGAAAAGTATCCACGCAGAGGTTGTTACAAGTTTTATGATATGATCAGAGCCGAAGGCTATGCATGGAATTACAATCGTATGCGGAGAGTTTATTGCCTGATGAAGTTCAATATCAGAAGAAAAATGAAGAAACGCCTGCCTGCAAGGACAAAAGAACCTCTATTAGTTCCAGATAGTATCAATAAAAGCTGGTCAATGGATTTTATGAGTGACGCACTTTATAATGGAAGAAAGATCAGGGTCTTCATCAAATACGGAAATAATTTTCCCCAGTATCAAATTCAAAGTAAAATTAGGTGAAGAAACAGTTTCTTGCTTATATTGCTGCCATTTATTTCGAATATATGTGTTAATTTGAAATCGGGAACGGTATAATAACATTAAGGCTTATAAGGTTGGTGGAGATGATTTAATTATTTATTCTTTAAATTTTATGTGGGAAGATTACCTAGGCTATGTGCCAGATTCACAAGAATTAATAAAACTTTTACTCTCCATTGTAATAGGTGGCATAATAGGAGCTGAAAGAGAATATAGGAGTAAATCAGCAGGATTCATGACTATCATCCTAATTTGTGTAGGCTCAACCTTGTTTACCATTTTTTCAATAGAACTTGGGGGCAAACATTCACCTGGTCAGATGGCAGCCAATATCGTAACAGGAATTGGCTTTCTTGGAGCGGGTGCTATTTTCCGAGATGTAAACAATATGACAAAAGGACTTACTACTGCTACCATAATATGGATTACAGCAGCACTAGGAGTTGGGATAGGTGTTGGACACTTTATCTTGATTATCCTCGCCACCGCCTTGCTACTTTTAATACTTACTATTTTTCCCTACTTGGAAATGATGATTGACAAAAGGCACCAGATCCGCAATTACCGGCTTTATTTACATCAAAAGGAGCAGATAACTTCTATAGAATTGTTATTTAAAACCTGCAATTTAAAAGCAGCCCGAATTAAACATATAAGGAAAGAGGGCAATATTATATCAAACTGGCAAGCAGGAGGAAGTGAGAAGAACCATTCCGAATTTATTGACCAGCTTTTTCATCAGCACCAGTTATCTGATATTGAATTTTAATGAACTAAGCGCGTAGCCTTCCTAAGGCTGGGGTAAATTGAATTGTTCTAAATGAAGCATCTGCAACTCTATCAACTATTCTACTATAACTTAATTGTATTTTTGAATTAGGCATTAGATAACTGCATTTTAATGACTATCTTAGGTTAAAATATACTAAAAGATGGAAGCAAGATTCAAAAGCAATTGATGACCTGATATACTAATCTTTCTGGGCTTTTTCTATTTGATTAGCACACCAGGAGCAATTGCCTCCATTTTCAACCGCATGTAACATTTCCACCCAAGGGATAGGAGATGCGCATGATTCACAGGAATCCTTATAATAATAATCAATTACGTCTTTTTGAAAGGTAAATTTTTGAGGAGGTGTTAAAGAGGAATAATCTTTATCCATTAATAATTTGGCTATTCCTAAAGCAGCACCCTCTAATCCTCCCATTCTAATTATTTCCTTTAAATAGTCTTTAAAATCTTCTTCTTGAAATCTAGATTCGTCCACGATAATTATATTATTGCTTTTTTCTTCTACAATGGGCATCTTTTTTGTCCAACTCCACCAAAATTTTAGAAAATAGAGCATAGCCTTTTCCTTAGTTTTAAAAAATTGGTGATAAGGTCTTTCATTACAATACCAATCAAAAAAACCACTGTCTATATGATCCGGCATTAATTGATAATACCCTTCTTGCCTTGATTCAACCAGGCTATCTTCGCTCCCCCATTTCCTAGATGAAGAAACAGCAAATGAATACGGAAAGCCTGTAAAGTGCTGCATAAAAAGTGCTACGTTTAACTGATCTTCAAATTCATCTTCTATCACAGGCTTTAAAAATATTCCATTAGATAACACTTCAAGTTCCACCTCTTTATTAATATCTAATTGATCAAGAACTTTTTTAGGAATTCTGAGTCCTTTTGATGTACCTATAGGAATAATCTTTGCTCGCATAGAACAAATATAAGCATAATTATAAATAATTATATAAGTATTTATAACCATTGTGTCTGAATTTTGTGGTAGGAAATTCTCCAGAAAATATCTCCCTAACAATCGTTATATGAGACTATTTTTAGGGCATTCAATCCAAACTTTATTTAAAAGGTCTTCTTTAAACTGAATCTAGATAATGCCAATATTTCTATTACAATTGGTCTTAAAACAATTGTGTCCCTTATGGGTTTGTCATGAATGTAATCAATATTTTACTTTGTAACCTCAGGAGATTACATGATAGTTGGGTGGTTTGTGTAGTTCCAGAAATAATAATTTGCATACTGCTTATTTCCTCCCTTGGTCTGTGCCATAAAGGCCACACCTCCCTATTTGTCGTCTGTGATATTAGCCACGCTTCTTTGTTACTGCGTGCCATAGACCGCGAAGAAGGCAAGATGCTAGCAAGATTATGATGATTATTGTTTTATCACTTTTTGATTTATCAATTTAAAGCCAGAATAGTATTGAAGAGTATACAATCCAGGACTTAATTGTGAAAGATCAAGAGTACTATTATTAATATTCAGAGTCTGGTTATTGCCTTCAGAATTAAAAATTTTCACTGTCTTAGGAGTATTTATTGAATTTGGAAAATATAAAAGACCGTCCTGAGTTGGGTTTGGATAAAAGTTTAACTGTTCTTGCTTTTCAATACTTTCGTTTATCCCTGTTATCCAATCACAATTTTCGGTGTATCTGTAAATAAACTTTCTTTTCAATGTAGTGATTATGGAATCGGCATTTTTAAAATAAAAGGTTACGTGCAATCCTTTATCGTAATACTTATTTCTGATATAATCAACTGCTTTTATTGCTTCCATTTTGAAGTCCGGATCGAAAATGAGTCTGTATGCCAAGTAAGCTGGAATGCCAACATGATTACATTGAAACCTTACTCTATTAAACCCTTTAATGGACCGTTCTAGTGTATCTCCGGTTGTCGTATCTGTAATTAAAGATTCAAACCACATATATTTAATATTTTCAGATGTTTTAGGATAAATATCAAAATAATCATAACAGAGTTTTAGAGGATATATTTCATTTGAGGTTGTTATAGATGCAACCTCTCCGTTACCAATAAATATTATAGTTTGATCCAATTGCGGAATATTACAATTTGTTTGAGCCAAAGTTATTGTACCAATGAATTGTAGTAAAAAAAGTAACTTTTTCATAAAGTTCAGAGTTTGTAGAATAAAGTTCCGTGTTTGTCTAACATAACTTAATCTGGGTTCGAATTATTGCCTTTAAAAACTTCAAATAATTATTAATCTACATTAGCTTTTACATAATGTTAATGATTATTTCTAGGCTCTAGCTTATATATTGCGAATGTAAGTTAAGTTCTCATACCGTGGTCTGTAAGATACAGTCCATACTTTTTTTGTTTTGAGTTACTTGCGATCGCTCCAACAAAAATTTGAATTGGGATCGTTTTGTGAGATTTGAGGGTGAGGATTTTTATTTCTCTACTTCTATGGAAAAGTTACAATTCCATTATTTCCGCAATTTACTTTAACGGTGTAAGTTTTATCTGTTGCATAATATGTATATCCGGTTTCTTGAAATAC
>JACMRH010000091.1 GCA_014376535.1 Cytophagales bacterium
ATATACCGCTGATCACCTTTTTGGCAACATCAACAGATACCACAAAACGTGTATCAAGTCCGTAACTTAATTTTTCTAAGCGGGCAGTAATTTTGTCTAATTTGACGGTTTCCCTGCGCCCGTCCCTTTTTAATACTATCATAAGTTTTTTTAACTAAAATCTTTTCAATTAAGTTTCCTACTAAAAATCTTCCTCTAAAGAAAAAGTATGGTTGCCATCTTTTTCGCCCATCACGCCAGCCTTTTGGTATTCTGCCACTCTTTTTTCAAAGAAGTTGGTTTTACCTTGTAAAGAAATCATTTCCATAAAATCGAAAGGATTTATTGCGTTGTAATACTTGCTGCCTCCCAATGCTACCAAAAGTCTGTCAGCAACAAACTCTATGTATTGGGCCATTAAAACTGCATTCATTCCGATCAGGTCAACCGGAAGTGCATCTGTAACAAACTCTTTTTCAATCTCAACAGCGTTCAAAATGATATCCCGAACGTGTTCTTCACTTAATTTATCCTTGATGTATTCTGTATAAAGAAGGCAGGCAAAATCGCAATGCAATCCTTCATCCCTTGAAATCAATTCATTTGAGAAACTAAGTCCCGGCATTAAGCCTCTTTTCTTTAACCAGAAAATAGAACAGAAGCTTCCAGAGAAAAATATACCTTCTACAGCAGCAAATGCAATAAGTCTGTCAGCAAAACTTCCACTGCCGATCCATTTCAAAGCCCACTCACCTTTTTTGGTCACACATGGTACTGTATCCAGGGCATGAAGCAAACGGTCCTTTTCAACAGAATCTTTTATATAGGTATCTATTAATAATGAGTAGGTTTCAGAATGGATGTTCTCCATCATGATTTGAAAACCATAAAAACACTTTGCTTCAGGATATTGAACCTCAGCTAGAAAATTTACAGCTAGGTTCTCATTAACAATACCATCCGATGCTGCAAAAAATGCAAGTACATGAGAAATGAAATGACGTTCGCCATCATTTAATTTCAACCAGTCTACCTGGTCTTGCGCAAGGTCAATTTCTTCTGCAGTCCAGAAACTGGCTTCTGCCTGCTTATACATTTTCCAGATGTCGTCATGCTGGATCGGGAACAAGACGAAGCGGTCTTTGTTCTCTATTAGAAGGGGTTCAGTTTGAGCCATATGCCTCTTTATTGTGTGTTGATATTTGTGTAATCAGAGCCAGTATAACCAGTAAAATGTGTGAATGTTTTGTATGGAAAATATTAACTTTTAGTGAAACACCCGTTACAAATATGTTAAATAAGCATCGTATTTCAAAGAAAATTTCCTCAAAAAAAGTTAAAACTTAACATAGCTTGGATAAGTGCAAATACCCCATAATAAACTATATTACAAGTGCTTACATTAACCTGTTAAATAAAAGCTTAAATTATTAGGAGCAAATTACTTGGATCATATTTTTTATAGATAGTTATCCACACCTAAAATATGATTTTTAAAATGCTGTTGGTTTTTTTGAATTAATGTAATATCTTTGCACTCCATTTTCAAAAAAGAATACAACGATGTATGCAATTGTTGATATTGCCGGGAAGCAATATAGAGTAGAAAAAGACAAATATTTATACACAGACCATCTTCAATTGGAAGAAGGAGCTGCTATCAGTTTCGATAAAGTGTTATTACTTGACATAAACGGTGTAGTAAGTGTTGGCGTACCTACAGTAGCTGGGGCTGTTGTAAGTGGCAAAGTACTGGAGCAGGTACGTGGTGACAAAGTTCTTATCTTCCACAAAAAGAGAAGAAAAGGCTACAGGAAACTGAACGGCCACAGACAGAATTATACAAAAGTTTTGATAGAAAATATTTCTAAATAAGTTAAAGAAATGGCACACAAAAAAGGCGTCGGTAGTTCAAGAAACGGTCGTGAGTCGCATAGCAAACGTTTAGGTGTTAAATTGTTTGGCGGTCAGGCAGCAATAGCTGGTAACATTATTATCAGACAGCGTGGTACTAAACACCATCCAGGAGCCAATGTTGGAATCGGCAGAGACCATACCTTGTTCGCCCTTGTAGATGGAACAATAGAATTTAGAAGAGGAAGAGAAGACAAATCATTTGTTTCTGTTATTCCTGCAGCATAAGTTTTTTAAGAATATTTATATTGAGAGGCTGGACATTTGTTCAGCCTCTTTTTTTTGTCCAGTTACCAAACTTGATTTTTCAGGGAATCAAAATAACTGGTTTATTGTTATTAAATTTACCAGATTATTTGGATTCCATGGCTAAAGAACTTCTTCCTGAAGGGCTCTATCATTCTGTAAAACAATATAAAAGAAGATTTTACCTTAATCTTCTTATTAAAGGTTTATTGTTTTTTATCGCCAT
>JACMRH010000092.1 GCA_014376535.1 Cytophagales bacterium
AATTCAGCTATTGGACCATATAAAGAAGGGCTTCGTTTTCACCCTTCTGTAAATTTAAGTATTTTGAAGTTTTTAGCTTTTGAACAGACGTTCAAAAATAGCTTAACTACATTGCCAATGGGTGGCGGAAAAGGTGCAGCTGATTTTGATCCAAAAGGGAAATCGGATAATGAAGTGATGCGTTTTTGTCAAAGTTTCATGACAGAATTGTGTAAACATATCGGTGCTGATACGGATGTTCCTGCTGGAGATATTGGTGTTGGAGGAAGAGAAGTAGGTTACATGTTTGGTCAATACAAAAGAATCAGAAATGAATTTACTGGTGTTTTAACAGGTAAAGGAATTTCTTTCGGGGGTTCATTAATCAGACCAGAAGCTACAGGTTACGGAACAGTGTATTTTGCTCAAAGCATGTTGGCTACAAAAGGAGATAGTTTTACAGGAAAAACAGTTGCAGTTTCCGGTTCAGGAAATGTGGCGCAATATGCTACTGAAAAAGCTACTCAATTAGGTGGAAAAGTAGTTACCATGTCAGATTCTGCAGGATATATTTATGATGCAGATGGAATTGATGCGGAAAAACTAGCTCACGTAATGGTAATCAAAAATGAGTTAAGAGGTAGAATAAGTGATTATGTAACTAAATATCCAAACGCAAAATACGTTGCAGGGAAACGCCCTTGGGATGTGAAATGTGATATTGCATTACCATGTGCTACTCAAAATGAATTGAATGAAGATGAGGCAAAAGCTTTAGTAGCTCACGGATGTATCTGTGTTGCTGAAGGAGCAAACATGCCAACTGTGCCTGATGCAGTGATTGTTTTTCAAAAAGCAAAATTATTATTCGCTCCAGGAAAAGCATCAAATGCTGGTGGAGTTGCAACTTCAGGTTTAGAAATGTCTCAAAATTCCTTAAGATTGAGCTGGAGTTCTGAAGAAGTAGACGAAAGATTGAAAGGAATTATGTTGAATATTCACGCTTCTTGCGTGAAATATGGTTCTGATGCAACTGGATATGTTGATTATGTAAAAGGAGCAAATATTGCAGGATTTGTAAAAGTAGCTGATGCTATGCTAGCTCAAGGAGTAGTGTAATTTTAAATTGTTGATTAACGATTTATGATTTCTAAAATCTAAAATCATTTCAAAACCTTCTTCCGTTTATTCGGGAGAAGGTTTTTTTAGGTTTAATTAAATTCTCTTGTAAGATGAAATCTGCAGTCTAAAATCATTAATCTGCAATCTAAAATCCTTTGTGTTATATTTGTATACCAATATTGATTCGAATAATGAAAAATAGGCTTTTACATTTTGTAGTATTAATTACAGTACAGTTGGGTTTTGCCCAAAACAATTTCTTGTGGCAAGGCTATTTTTCTTATAATGAAATCACGGATCTTTCTGAATCTTCTACCACAATTTATGCGGCTTCTGAAAATGCATTATTTTCTAAAAATACTACAACAAGCCAAATTAAAACCACCAATACTGTTGACGGACTTTCCGGGCAAACAATTTCATCATTATATCATAGTGCGGTATTCAATAAAACATTGGTTGGTTATGAAAATGGGTTGATGATAGTCATAAATGAAACCGATGGAAGTATGCTCAATATAGTTGATATCATTAACAAACAACTTCCTCCAAACACAAAAAAAATCAATCATTTCATGGAATTTGAAGGCATTGTTTATGTCTCTTGTGATTTTGGAATTGTTCAGTTCAACTTGGCCACTTTGCAGTTTGGGGACACTTATTTTATTGGTGATAATGGTGCAGAAATAAGCATATCACAAACCACAATATACAAT
>JACMRH010000093.1 GCA_014376535.1 Cytophagales bacterium
CAGGTTTATACCTGGGTTTACAGTCATGTCAATTCCCAGAACTGCGAAGTTTGAATCTAACGTTACAAACATATCACCCTGAAAAAGAAAATCAGCCTTGTTCCTGGGTCTGAAACTCACCTTTACACATTTTAAACTGTCAATTTCAAGAGTATCAGCCAAATAGTATTGGTAAAAAGTAGGGGCAAGATCTGCGATTGGACTTAAAAATTGGTTTGTAAAGAGAAGGACATTATTATTATAAATGTTAATATCCTGGTAAAGGTATTTGCTGTATGCAGCTATTCCGTCTTCATCAATATAACCCTTATAAGTTACTGATTTATTGCCTGTAACAACCTCTTTTCTGGCTTTAGGTGTTTTTCTAAATCTGACTTCTGAAATTATTTCTTTGAAATAAAATGGCAAAACGGGTTTCCCTTTCAGCTTCGTACTATCCAGGTTATCAAATACAAACTGATAGTTTTTAAGGACCTTTTTGTTCTTTATATTTTCCGTTATATTACTTATTGCAAATTGAGTTTTCTCATATTTTTCATATTCATAAAATCTGTAATCTTCCGGCCGGTTTTGGTCTTTTTTATCAATGACCTTTTTTATAAAGTCTACAGCAGGGTTACCTTTGTTTTTGTACCTTCCTTTTTTGCTCTTGATTACTACCTCTTCAAGCTCATTCACATTTTCTACAAGCCTGAAATTGATAGTTTGTTCCTTGCCGGGAATAATCTTTTTCGTAACTGGTTTATGTCCTACAAAATTTACTTTTACCGATTCCAAAGAAAGGTTTGAGGTCTTTATTTCGTAATTACCGTCAATGTCAGTAGATGCAGCAATGTTACTTTTAGCCAACTGGACAATTACAAAAGGTATAGGCTGGTTGGTTTTAAAATCAGTGACTTTACCCTTTACTATAGTCACCTGAGCCCATACTATTTGGGACAGCAAAAAATAAAATAGATAAAAGATTATTTTAAAGCTCCTCATTCTATTCCGCACCGCAATATCTATTGAATTAGTAGCTGGCAATTTTGGCTGGAACCGCAATATTATAAAATCCTAAATATAAAAGTAGCTTATAAGACTCTATTTTAAGTATTTAAGGCATATTCTTATTCCCTCAACTTAATACCTTTGAAAAACTGGGTAAAAAGCGTTTGTTTTGTAGGCTTATAGGAAGTGATCAATGCTTCTTTTTAAATTAATTCTTCAGTGAAAAGGGTAAAAGTAAAAGAGTTGCTTGAAAATGGAAGTCCGGGTACTGAAGTTTTGGCAAAAGGTTGGGTCAGAAGCAAGCGAGATAGTAAAGGTGTTGCTTTTATAGCGCTTAATGATGGTTCAATTATCCATAATATTCAGATTGTTGTAGATGTTCCATCTTTCGACGAAGCTTTATTACGGTCAATAGGCACAGGTGCATGTATTGCAGTAACTGGTACATTGGTAGAATCTTTAGGTAAAGGCCAGAGAGTCGAAATTCAGGCAAAAGATATAATTCTTTACGGAGGCGCAGATCCTGAAACTTTTCCATTGCAGAAAAAAGGGCATACTCTTGAGTTTCTTAGAGAAATAGCACACTTAAGGCCCAGGACTAATACTTTTGGGGCAATTCTAAGACTAAGGCATGCCATGTCTTTTGCCATTCATAAGTTTTTTAACGACAAAGGCTTTGTTTACGTCCACACACCAATCATAACAGGCTCTGATGCTGAAGGTGCTGGAGCCATGTTTAGAGTTACTACCTTAGATCCAATTAAGCCTCCTCTGACAGATGATGGCCATGTAGATTACAAAGAAGATTTCTTCGGAAAAGAAACCAATCTAACCGTTTCCGGACAATTAGAAGGTGAGCTTGCCGCTACTGCTTTGTCAGAAGTTTACACATTTGGACCTACTTTCAGGGCTGAAAACTCAAACACGGCACGCCATCTTGCCGAATTCTGGATGATTGAACCAGAAGTAGCCTTCAATGAACTGGTTGACAATATGGACCTTGCTGAGGAATTTCTAAAATACCTCATCAAATATGCACTTGATAATTGCAAAGATGATTTGGAGTTCCTGAACAATATGTACGATAAGGAATTATTGGCCAGGCTTCATGCAGTGCTTCAAAACCCTTTTAAAAGACTTACTTATACTGAAGGAGTGGAGATTCTTCAAAAATCTGGTCAGAAATTTGAATATAAAGTTGATTGGGGAACAGATTTGCAATCGGAGCATGAAAGATATCTTGTCGAAAAACATTTTATGTGTCCTGTAATATTAACAGACTATCCGAGAGAAATCAAGGCTTTCTACATGAAGCAAAGCGAGGATGGTAAAACTGTAAGGGCAATGGATGTATTATTTCCAGGTATTGGTGAAATAATAGGAGGATCTCAAAGAGAAGAAGATTACGATAAGCTTTTTAAGCGTGTTACAGAGCTTGGAATGAAAGAAAGTGACCTTTGGTGGTACTTAGACACACGTAAATTCGGAACCTGCCCTCACGCAGGGTTTGGCCTTGGTTTTGAAAGACTGATGCTATTTGTATCTGGCATGAGTAACATCAGAGATGTTATACCATTTCCAAGAACACCTAAGAATGCAGATTTTTAACATGTAATAGGAATGATGAAAATCATTTAACTTTAAGTTTTAGTAACCGTATTTTTGCATACAAGACAGCCACATATGAAAAACTCCTTTATCTTCAAATTTCTAGTGCTTGCTTTCCTGATTTTAATGGGAATCGCCAATAAGCATTTTATTAATCGTAATGAAAAAGGCGCTTTACTAATTAATACTTCTAATAGCAACAGAGCGAATGTATTAATGGTTGTGAATGGTATAGCTTCCCACAAATAAAAATAGCCCTAAAGAAGGGCCATCGATATCAATTTATATGGAGTGGCATTAAAGTGCCACTTTTTTTATGCCAATACGTGTTTGATTTTTAATTTTTTCTGAAGGTCCTGATAAGACTTTTTAAATTTTCTATCTGTTTCAATAAGGTCATTCACACAGTTAATCGCATGTATTACTGTACTATGGTCACGTTTACCAAAATGCTGACCAATAGTCTGAAGTGATAAGTTTGTATATTCTTTTGCAAAAAACATTCCCAGCTGACGTGCTACCACAACTTCCTTTTTCCGGGTTTTGTCAACTAATTGCTCAAGGCTCAGATCAAAATATTCAGCTATACTTTTTTGTATATAGTCTATATTTACTTCAGTATCAATTGGATGTACAAGGTTTCTGAGGATTTCTTTGGTGAGTTGAAGGTCTATTTCTTTCCTATTCAGTGTTGATTGTGCAATCAAAGAGACCAATACACCTTCTAAGTCTCTTACATTTGTATCTACACTATAGGCAAGATATTCTGCAACATTATCAGGCAGTTTTATACCTTCTTGTAATGTCTTCGTATTGATGATAGCAATTTTAGTTTCAAAATCCGGTTGCTGCACATCTGCAGACAATCCCCATTTAAATCTTGAGTGCAACCTATCCTGAAAGCCAACTAAGTCTTTTGGAGCCCTATCTGTTGTAAGAATTATTTGCTTGCCAGACTGGTGTAAATGGTTGAATATATGGAAAAACATTTCCTGTGTTTTTCCTTTGTTGGCAAAAAACTGAACGTCATCCAGGATTAAAACATCCAGGTCTAGATAGAAATTACCAAAATCCTGTAGCCCATTATTTTGGGTTGCGTCCATAAACTGATTTACAAACCTTTCTGAGGTGATGTAAAAGATTTTCTTTTCCGGAAAGTTTTTTTGGATCTTGTTCCCTATAGCATGTGCAAGGTGAGTTTTACCTAAACCAACACCTCCATAAAACAATAAGGGGTTAAAAGAAGTATAACCTGGACGGTTAGAAACAGCCAATCCAGCAGAACGCGCCAAGCGGTTGCAATCACCTTCAATGAAGTTTTCGAATTGGTAATTGTTGTTTAACTGGGCTTTAAATAATGGTTTATCTTTAATTAAAGGCTTTGCATTGAATTTATTATTATCGTTTGCCCCATTATTGTAAGGTTGGGCAGGCAGTTGCAAAGTTTTAGGCTTGTTTTCCTTGTTACCTTTGTCTACAATTATTGAATATTCAAGTTTACCTTGAGGACCTAAAATTGCTACAATTGCATTTCTTAATATGCCTACGTATTTTTCTTCCAGGTATTCGTAGAAATAAATACTAGGTACTTGTACTATCAGCGTAGCACCACTCAACAGATGTGGAACTATAGGTTCAAACCATGTTTTGAAGCTTTGATCTTCAACCTGCGACCGTATTAATTGGAGGCACTTGTCCCAGGTATCCTTTCCGCCTTTACTCATATTTTTAATTGTATTATTAAGTAGATTTACTAAAAATAGACTCGTCTCTTCAAATCGTCATTTCAAATATGAGTCAAAAAAAACAAGAAAAAAATGTGTCCTTACACTTGATTTTTTGGATATTAAGAATGGGTTAAAAGGGGGGCATTTGTCCTAAAATTTTATTGGAAAAATCATACATTTTCTTTTAAAATTAAAATTATAATACATGTTTTAACATTTACATAACTTTGAATTAACTAACTGATTTACAATAAGAAGAGGGTATTATTTATTATAAAATATTCACTTACAGTAAGTTGCGGAGATATTGTTAAAGTAATAAAGAACCAGAAATGACGTAATTGGTCTGACAGTTAGAAATGGGGCTTAAATGAACTTTATTTTTCCTACTGATGCTTTATATTTACGCATCGAAACCATCAATTTTATAATAGTTTAAGAATAAAAATTTAATGAAAACTGATTTCAAAAAATATCAAGGCACTGGCAATGACTTTATCATATTTAACAACCTTGATGCTTCTCTCCCAAAGTTAACAAAAGAGACGATTGCACATTTATGTCACCGGAGATTTGGGATTGGTGCGGATGGGTTAATGCTGCTGGAAAAAGCCGAAGGCTATGATTTTAGAATGGTTTATTTCAATTCTGATGGAAGTGAAAGTACCATGTGCGGAAATGGTGGAAGATGCGTGGTAAAATTTGCTTTTGATCTTGGCTTGATTTCAGATAAAACTTTGTTTGTTGCTATTGATGGCCCCCATACAGCATTTGTGAAAGACAATGAAGTGCATTTGGGGATGATGGATGTGTATGATATTGAACGAAACCCAGAAAGTGCATTTTTAAATACAGGATCACCACATTATGTAGAACTGTGTAAAGAAATAGCGAATGTGAATGTATTTGAAAGAGGAAAAAAAACAAGGTACAGCGAACAATTTGCTCCGGGAGGCACCAATGTCAATTTTTTGGAGTTAAGAAATGAAAATACCATTGAAGTGAGGACGTATGAGAGAGGTGTGGAAGACGAAACATACTCTTGTGGAACAGGTGTGACCGCCGCTGCTATCATTGCTTCCTACAGTGGCTATACAAGTCCTATACAAGTAAAAACAAAAGGTGGAAACCTTCAGGTATCATTTAACCCTACCCCTGATGACACTTTTGAAAATGTATTCTTAATTGGACCAGCATTAAAAGTGTTTGAGGGCCAGGTAGATTTATAGTGTTACCAGTTTCTCCTTATCCATTTTTAAGAATGTCCATGTTTTTCATGGGTGGCATTGCTTTTCAGGCTTTTGGGCCTGAGCTTGAAAATGTAATGCTTATTTTATGCACAATTGGCCTCTTTTTTATAATTTCTAAATTAACTAACATTAGTTTCAAGCCTGTTTTCCTGGGAATTCTGGCTTATTCATTTTGCTTTTTTGCTGGATCTGAAATTGCAAAAACAAATAAGGAGATTTTAAAAGCAGATCATTTTTCCCGGATCACAAATGCACATGCCTACATCGGGGTAATAGAAGATGAGGTAAACCAAAAAGGGAAAACCAATTCTACTATCATCAGAGTTTTGTATGTTAAACAGGATTCTGCCTGGAAAAAATCCGCTGGTAGAATTCTTGCTTATTTTCCTGTCAATGGTGAAAATTGGGTATATGGAGATAAATTATTGATAAAAGGAAAGCCTGTTGAAGTAGAAAAACCTTTGGATCCCCTCTCTTTTGATTATAAAAAGTTTCTTTCTTATAAAAACATTTATCATCAACATTTTATAAAGGGTGCGGATATAGCATTTTTGGTAAATGATCCTCCCAGCAAACTATGGGAGACTGCTTTCAAAACAAGGGCTGCAATGGCCGGATTGATAAAATCAGCGTTGGGTTCGGGACAGGAATTCGCGGTTGCCTCCATGATCATACTTGGCATAAAGCAAAGTGTGGATCAGGATTTAATTGATGCTTATTCCAGTTCCGGTGCTATGCATGTACTTGCAGTATCAGGCTTACATGTTGGGATGATTTTTGGATTGATACAAATGCTGTTAGGTTGGCTTACCAGGTTTAAAAGATGGAATCATTTGTTTTATCTTATAGCCTTGAGTATTATCTGGACGTTTGGGTTTATAACAGCTTTTTCACCTTCTGTATTAAGGGCGGTAGTCATGTTTACCATTATAATCATTGGTAAGTGGATAAATAAAAAAGGTAATCTCTACAATACATTAGGGCTCACGGCCTTTGTTATTCTTTTGTTTGAGCCTTTTATGCTCTTTAATGTTGGTTTTCAGATGTCCTTTCTGGCAGTTTTTGGCATTGCCTATTTACATCCTCAGGTATTTTCAATCTATCGTGGGCAGAGCAAAATTAAAAAGTGGCTTTGGGAAGTCACCAGCATTTCCTTATGTGCCCAACTATTTACTTTTCCATTAGGCTTATTTTATTTCAACCAATTTCCTACTTATTTTTTGCTTTCAAACCTTTGGGTTATTCCATTGAGTTCTGCTATTCTATATATTGGAATATTATTTTTTATGGGAGCATTTTGGCTGCCATGGTCTACAGTCTGGGGCTTTATCTTGAAATATTCGGTCATGGCCTTGAACAAAAGCATGTATATAGTTTCGTTTATTCCAGGTTCATTACAACAAACTATTTATTTTAAACCCTGGGAAGTCATGATCCTTTATGCGATTATCATTTCCTTATTGCTTTTGTTCTATTTCAGGAATAAGCAATGGTTATTAACAGCTCTTTGTTTTTCATTAGTGTTTTCTACTAGTAGGATTTATAAATACTATCAATTGTCAAATACCCATAAAGTATTAGTTGGACAGGTTAAAGGAAGGGCATATATCACAGTTTGGCATAATAAAGATGCTTGTGTGTGGCTGCCTTCCGGTATCGATTCTAATTCTTTTGTGGTAAAAACCCAGATTGTAAAACCATTGAGCGCCAATGGAGTCAACGCAGTTAAAATTAACTATCTGCCTGTAAGGACTTTCTTATGGAAATATGGTAAAATAAAACTTCAAATAGTGACCAACGATAATTATGATTTCACCCAGGAAATTCCTGATTACATATTCTTACCTTCTAATTTAAAATCTGTAGAAAAATATACCAGCAATACTCAAATCAAAAAGGTAATATTGTATAGAAATAAGAATGTCCAAAATATTGGAAATCCTAAGCTCTGGGACCTGGGTACAGATGGAGCATTTAAAATAGATATTTGATAATGGAAAATTTAATACTCGAAGTTGCAGATAGAGTAGGCCTGATCACATTGAACCGTCCTGAAAGAAAGAATGCGCTTTCTACTGAGATGATAGTTGAACTACAGCAGGCTTTTTTACAATTTGAAGCAGATAAAGATGTAAAAGTAATTTTAATTAAAGCTGCAGGGAATGTGTTTTGTTCCGGAGCAGACCTGGTTAAAATGAAAGAAATGCAAAGTGAACCATGGGGTGTTAACCTACAGGATGCCAAACAATTAGAACAACTTTACAGGATAATTTATACATTAAAAAAAGTAGTGATTGCCCAGATTGAGGGACATGCATTGGCCGGAGGCTGTGGATTAGCCTCAATTGCAGATTTTAGTTTTTCTATACCTGAGGCGAAATTTGGTTACCCTGAAGTAAAAATCGGATTTGTTCCTTCTATAGTTGCCTTGTTCCTGAAAAGAAAAATTGGTGGAAAAGCAAGGCCCTTGTTACTTTCAGGTGATTCAATAACTGCTGAGCAAGCCTTAAATATAGGGATGATTTATGAAGTGGTTTCTAAAGAGGAAATTGGACACCGGGTATGGACGTATGCTCAGCATTTGTGCCATACGAATTCAGGCCAGGCAATGGCTCTTACAAAACAATTACTTTTCCGTATCCAAAACATGAATTTTGGTGAGGCATTAAATTATACTGCAGAACAAAATGTAGATGCAAGGTTAACAACAGATTGCAAAAAAGGAGTTCAGGATTTTATTGATAAAAAAAGAATGGAGTGGTAGTAGTACCGCTTACCAGTTAAAAATGATTGGAAATAAGTTTCATTTTCTAATATTCCCTGCGACCTTTGCGTCCCGGATTTTTTTTAAGTAAAATAAAATTATTCTGCGCCCATAGTTCAATGGATAGAATTTCAGATTCCGGTTCTGATGATGGGGGTTCGAATCCCTTTGGGCGCACTTATGCACAATAAAAAAGCCTGTAAATGAGTGACTTACAGGCTTTACTTTTTTAAAGGGTACAGCAATTATCGGCGACCGAAATAAGGAAGATAGATATAATTACTATAAAAACATTCGCTTTTTCAGGCCTTGGCAGTTTTTTCCGTTTTACTTTCAACAAAATATTTTCTAAGCCAAGCAGGCCCATTACTGCAAGAAAAGAAAATGTATATACCCCTGCCAGTGCAGCATGATCGCCTTTAGTCACATTTTAAACTAATAAATTTAAGCTATTCCATTTATTTTTAATTCAATGCTACAAACAAGTTATTGAGCAGTTGAAACGTGAATTCTTCATCATCGGAAAAAAATTGGCATAGTATTTTAGATTGTCTTATTCTTCCAACGGATACTTTAATTAAACAAAACATTAGGTTCAATTGTATCATTTCTTAATTATTTCCAGGTTTTCAATACTTTTTCTAATGTCAAATAAACGGATTGAGCCTTTTTAAAAGCTTTATCGAAATCAAGTTTAGAATTAATGTCTGTTTTAATTTGATTTTTCCAAGGCATAAAGTTTAAGAGTTTAAATAAGTTTAAACAGGCTTATTTAAACCAATTTGTAATCGTATATTAATTCCCCCATTTGCCCATCTCTTTAGATATTTCATGAAAAAAATATATTCCTTAGTTTTAACACTTGCCTTTGCGACGCTCGTCCATGGGATCCCATTATTGATACATGAGACAAGTACTTACACATATATCAAAGAAGTTATCAATGATGCGCCTATTGCAGTAGATGACAGCAAGACTGTACCTAAACATCAGAATGCTACCGGAAATGTTATGATAAACGATAGTGACCCTGATGGAGATATACTAATAGTCACTGAATTTGAGATTGATGCAACTGTATATTCAGCTGGAACTGTAGCAACCTTACCCGGAATTGGTTCAGTGAAAATTGATGTAGACGGAAAATATAAGTTTGATTTTATTAAAAATTATAAAGGTCCGGTTCCGCCGGTAAGTTATACTATATCTGACGGAAATGGAGGTACTGATATTGCAACTGTAAATATAAATATAGCTCAGGCAAATAGTACGCCTGTTGCAGTAAATGACAGTAACACAATTGATGAAGATAATATAGCAACAGGAAATGTCCTTTTAAATGATACAGACCCTGATGGAGACAATCTGATTATAACACATTTTGTTATTAATTCTATTAAAACACCAGCGGGCAGTACTGCCATGATGCCAGGTGTCGGAGACTTAACCATAAAAACAGATGGTAGCTACACTTTTACTCCGGTCCTGAATTATAATGGAGCAGTACCAGTAGCTATTTATAGCCTTACTGACGGGACAGATACTGTTTCAGCTTTATTAAAAATAACTATAAACCCGGTAAACGATGTCCCCGTTGCTGTCAACGACACAAAATCCACACCTAAAAATGTGACGGCTACAGGAAATGTACTGACAAACGATTCAGACGTGGATGGAGATGTTCTGACAGTTACAGATTTTGTAATTGGGGCTACCTCTTATCCTGCAGGAACAATTGCTGCTCTGGCAGGAGTTGGTACTGTACAAATTGATGCTGATGGGACTTTTAGTTTTATTCCTGCAACAGATTACAAAGGTGCTGTACCTGTTGTAACC
>JACMRH010000094.1 GCA_014376535.1 Cytophagales bacterium
TCCAAAAAAAATGTACTAATGATGCTATTCAGGCTGTAATCAAATCAATCATAAAAATCAAACGAATCATAGTAAAGACAGGTTTTTATGATTAATGACCAATACAAATACTCCGAGCTAACATCAAAAATCTTTGGATGTTGAATAATAGTCCGTACTATTATTTTATGATTTGTTTGATTTAGGTGATTATGAACTGAAATCTTCATGAGAGTAATTTCCAAAAAAAATGTACTAATGATGCTATTCAGGCTGTAATCAAATCAATCATAAAAATCAAACGAATCATAGTAAAGACGAAATGATTAACGAGCAGTACAAATATTCCGAACTAACATCAAAAATCATAGGCTGTTGCATGAGGGTACACCAGGAACTCGGCAATGGATTTCAGGAAGTAATTTATCAGAGAGCTTTAGAAATAGAAATGAAATCGGTAGGCCTCGACTTTGCCAGGGAATTTGAAATGCACATTTATTACAGAGAGCAATACATTGGAACCAGAAGGGTGGATTTTCTGGTAGAGGATATAATTTCAGTTGAACTAAAAGCAGTTAGCAAACTTGAAGACGATCACCTTGCACAAGCCATAAACTACCTTGAAGCTTACAACCTGGAAGTTGGTTTATTGATAAACTTCGGATCCCCCAGTTTGGTCTTCAAAAGAGTTGGCAACAAAAAATTTAAACCAGTAAGATCAATTTAGAAATTTGTAATTAGTTAGTCATTATCAACTATTCAAACCCTAATCACATAATCAGAGAAATCAAACAAATCAAAGTCCTGACAAATTATCTTCTACCAAAGTCAAATCAATTGTCCTTTTTTCAAGATTAGTAGCTTTCACTTTAACAAAAACAGTATCACCCAAAGTAAAAGTTTTATGTGTTTTCTTTCCTACCAGGCGGTAATTCTTCTCATCAAGCTCGTAAAAGTCACTGGTAAGGTCGCTCATTCTTACCATCCCTTCGCAGCGGGTTTCGTTCATGTCAACGTACATGCCCCATTCAGTTACGCCAGATATAATGCCTTCAAATGTCTTTTTACCAGCCATTTGCATGAATTCGACTTGTTTGTATTTAATAGAAGCACGTTCAGCTTCAGCAGCAAGTTTTTCCATTTCTGAAGAATGCTTGCATTGCAATTCATAAGGACCACGGTCAGGAGAAGGGTGATTGTCTAAATAACGTTGCAAAAGCCTGTGAGCCATCATATCAGGATATCTTCTGATAGGAGACGTGAAATGGCTGTAATGAGCAAATGCTAGACCGAAATGGCCCATAGCCGCTGTAGTATATTTTGCCTTAGCCATTGTACGGATGGCCAGGTTTTGTAAAAGATATTGCTCAGGGGTGCCTTCTATCTTTTCAATAAATTCATTTAGTCGGTCTGCAATATGATCTTCATCGACAGAGAGTTTGTGGCCAAATTTTGTGGCAAAAAGGGAGAAGTTTCTGATTTTGTCCATATCTGGTTGATCATGGACCCGATAAACCATCACATTATGTTCCTTACCTGCTTTGTAGTTGAAACAAAATTCAGCAACCTTCTTATTTGCAAGCAACATAAACTCTTCTATAAGTTTATGAGCATCTTTTCTGGATTTTTGAAAAAGGCCTAATGGCTTTCCATCTTCATCTAATTTGAATTTTACCTCAATTGTTTCAAAGCTGATAGCACCATTTTTGAAACGTTTTGTCTGAAGCTTTTTGGCTAAGCCATTTAGGATATTTACTTCCTCTGCAAACTCTCCTTCGCCGGATTCAATGCATTCCTGTGCCGATTCGTAACTAAACCTTTTGTCTGAATGAATAATGGTCCTTCCAAACCACTCACTTTTAATATTAGCTTTATCGTCCAGCTCAAATACAGCTGAAAAAGTTAATTTATCTTCATTTGGGCGCAGGGAACATAGGAAATTTGATAGCCTTTCGGGAAGCATTGGAATAGTCCGATCCACCAGGTAGACAGAAGTAGCCCTTTGCTCGCCTTCCTGCTCAATCCGCATTCCAGGTTTTACGTAATGGGTAACATCAGCAATGTGAACACCTATTTCCCAATTACCATTTTCAAGTTTTTTTATAGAAAGTGCATCGTCAAAATCTTTTGCATCTTCGGGGTCAATGGTAAAAGTGGTGATTTTTCTGAAATCCCTTCTTTTAGCAATTTCTTCCTCTGTAATAACCTCTGATATTTTTTCTGACTCAGTTAATATATCCTTTTCAAATTCGGTAGGAAGGCCGTACTCGGCCATAATCGCGTGCATTTCAGTATTATGCTCACCTGCTTTTCCTAAGATTTCTATAACTTCACCTTCCGGGTTTTTGTCAGATTTGTCTGGCCAAAAATGAACTTTAACAATTACCTTTTCTCCTACTTTCGCACCGTTTAGTTTGTCTTTGGCGATAAATATATCCTTGTGCATTTTCCTGCCATCAGGAATCAGGAACGCAAATCGGTCAGAGATTTCTAAACGTCCTACAAATGAAGTTCGCTTGCGTTTTACAATTTCTATTACTTCACCTTCTTCATGTGTATCGCCACCTCGCTTGCCCTGATATACAATAAATTTAACAGTGTCGCCATCAATGGCCCCTTTCAGGTTTTCAGTTTTTATTTTTATATCTTTTTCTATTCCTGCAGAAATAATAAATGCAAATCGTTGGTTTACAAAGTCAACTGTCCCTTCCAAAGCATTTGTTACTTCAGAAGATCCTTTCATGAAAGCAAGTTCACCAACATGCTTTATTTGCCCTGATTGAATAAGCTGGGTTAATAAACCTTTGAATTTAGATTTTTGGTCAAGGCCCTTAACATTAAACAGGTTTAAGAGTTGCTTAAATGGAAAAACTTCTTCTGGGCGTTCGGTAAACAAACGAAGTATTTCATCTTTGAATGAAAAAGAAGGTTTTGATTTTTCAGACTTTGAGTCCTTTCCTTTGTTTCCTTTGCCGCCTCTTTGTTGTTTTGACATATATTCTGGGTGTCAGTGTTCCTATTTACAGTTTTATACGAGGATTTGCAATTATAATTGAATTTCCTGAAAAATATAAAACCTGCCTTGAAGGGCAGGTTTAGTACTATTTAAATTGATTGTTATTATTTAACCATAAAAGAACCTTCTCCGCATTTATCCCCATCAGTATATAATTCAACAAGATACTTCCCAGGCTTGTAAGCTCCTTCAGTTTTGGTAATAAGAAAAGCAATTGTTTTTTGAGAATTATCAAACAGGTGTTCTTGTTTCTGAGTATACGTTATCTCCTGGCCTTCAGAATTAAATGTTCCTGGACCACTTGCATCTGTAAGTGTATTTCCATCTGGTTCTAGTATTCTGATATAGATAACCCGTGCGCCAATTTCGGCTACTTTATTGTCAGCATAACTGAATTTGATATTCAGTTTATCTATGCTTTTAGCTTTGTAGATCAGTTCGTCAATTTCCTTGTTCTTTTTTGTGATAACAGTTGTTTTGACATTTAAGGCGATCAGCTTTTGTGCCAGCTTTACTTTTTGCTCTAAAACAGTAGTTTTTGCAGCTATTTGAGTAATTGAATCTGAAAGTTTCACTTTTTCTTCTTTCAATACTGTATTGGCAGCAAACATATCGTCACGGTCTTTTTTTATTTTTTCAATTTCTCCACCGTTTTCACTCAACATTGATTTCATTTCATCAAGTTGTTTCTGAACATTTACATATTTCCTTTTATAACCAGCATCTGCCTGAAGAGCCCTTTTTTGCTTTTCCAGCTTTTCGTTTAATTCAACAAGTTCTTTTTTCTCAATACCTAATTTTTCGTATTCTTCCTGCTGTGTTCTTATTACTGATTGCATAGAATCTATGCTGGCTATCAATTGAGTGTTTTCTGTATTTTTTTCTTCAATGACAACAACTTTCTCCTGGATTACTTTTTTATCCTGGGTACTGAGATAATACTGGTAACCATTAATTCCTAACAGGATTATGATAAAGCCTATAAACAAACCTTTTTTAGATCCGTCCTGCTTGTTTTGATTTTCCGTGGTTGATGCCATTTTAGTAAAAATTAAATGAATTAAAACTTAATATTTTGCAAATGTAATATTTTCTTTAAAAATTTATATTATTTCTCTGCAAAAACAATCCATTTAATCTTACTTCCTACAATAAAACTTAAATCCCTTCTGCTACAACGCTTTTTACTTCTGGGATTAATTTTGTCAAAAGATTTTCAATTCCTGCTTTTAAAGTTAAAGTTGAAGAGGGACAGCCACTGCATGAACCTTGAAGTTGTACTTTTACTATCCCATCTTTAAATGAATGAAAGGTAATATTTCCCCCATCAGATTCTACGGCTGGACGGATATACTCGTCCAAAACAACTTGTATCTTTTGCTCAGTTTCAGTTAAGTTTTCAAGTGTCTCTTTCTTAAACTCTTCTTTAAACAGAGGTTTCTTTTCTTCGAGCCAGCCTTTGATAAATGGTTTTAAAAGTGGAACCAGATCATTCCATTCAGAACCTTCGTCTTTGGTAACTGTAATAAAATTAGCTGCAATAAATACCCTTCTTACAAAACTGAATTTGAAAAGGTCGAGAGCAATAGGGCAATTTACTGCACTCTCCGCATCCGGAAAATCTACACTTTGAGCTTCAGGTAACAGCGCAAGATTTGCAACAAACTTAAGACTATTAGGATTTGGGTTTGATTCTGTATAAACGATTACAGGTGCATTTTTTACTTCAGTTTCCATGATAAGTGTTTTTAATAAAACAAGTTTAAAGCTTTTTGGTTCGTACCAGTTCCAAAAATACGAATAACTTTGCCATATCATTCCAATGAAGTTCGATTTAACTCACTCTGATCCTCAAACTAAAGCCCGTGCCGGTAGTATTTTAACCGACCACGGAAGTATACAAACTCCTATTTTTATGCCTGTGGGGACAAAAGGTTCCGTCAAGGGTGTACATATGCGGGAATTAGAGCTTGATATTAAAGCACAGATTATATTAGGGAATACTTATCACCTTTATTTACGGCCAGGTCCCGAATTTCTTAAAACTGCCGGAGGTTTACACAAGTTTATCGGCTGGGAAAAACCTATATTAACAGATAGTGGTGGATACCAGGTTTATTCCCTGGCTACACAACGAAAAATCACAGAAGAAGGAGTTTGGTTCAAATCTTATATAGATGGCTCTAAGCATTTTTTCTCACCGGAAAATGTGATGGATGTGCAAAGAGCAATTGGTGGAGATATTATCATGGCATTTGATGAATGCACGCCCTACCCATGTGAATATCAATATGCAAAGCGAAGCATGGAAATGACACACCGCTGGCTGGGAAGGTGTTGCAAACGATTTGATGAAACGGAGGGATTATATGACTTTTCTCAATCCTTATTTCCAATAGTTCAGGGAAGTACATATAAAGATTTAAGAATTCAGTCTGCTGAAACTATTGCTTCCTTTAATCGTGAAGCTAATGCCATTGGTGGCTTATCTGTAGGCGAGCCTGCAGAAGAAATGTATGCTATGACCGAAATAGTATGCGATATTTTACCGAAAGAAAAACCACGTTATCTGATGGGTGTAGGGACTCCGGTTAACTTGTTGGAATCTATTGCTTTGGGAATTGACATGTTTGATTGCGTTATGCCAACACGTAACGGACGCAACGGAATGATGTTCACTACTCAGGGAACAATTAACATAAAAAATGAAAAGTGGAAAAATGATTTTTCTCCTTTAGATCCCGGGCTTGAGGGTTATGTAAGTCAGCATCATTCTAAAGCTTATTTGAGACATTTGATTACCTGTGACGAATTATTAGGTGGGCAAATTGCCAGTATTCAAAACTTATCGATGTACCTCTGGCTTGTTGGGCAAGCCCGAGAACACATTATTGCCGGAGATTTTAAAGAATGGAAGGAAAGAACTGTTAAGATTGTAGGTCAGAGGCTGTAGGTCTACAAAAATAGCTGACCTTATATAAATATGGACAATTACAAAAACGGAGCATGTAATATGTGTTTTTGAGAATTCAATCACAAATATTACCTGACATACGGGACCAGAAACTAAGCAATCAAAGAACTATAATCTATACGTTTAAAGGCTTATCAATACCTAAGTTTTGTAATTCAAACGACTTTTGATTAAACTACTTCACCACGATTTTTTGTGTAAAATAATCATGTCCTACTTTTAGTTTAGCCAAATACATTCCTGAAGATAATGCAGTGCTGATTTCATTTTTGCCGGCCAATAAAGTATAAACGCCAATGCTCTTCCCTAAAACATCAAATAAATTTAATTGGTATTGGGGCGAATCACCACTGATTGACACTACAAAACTACCGTTAGATGGATTTGGATAAATACTGAATCCGGAGAATGTTTTATCATTGCGTATAAAGTCTGTTGAGTACACAGTTCTTTTACCATTGACATCTACTTCTACCAAACGATAATAGCTATCTCCTTCATATGGATTTGGGTCTGTAATAGAAAACTCTTTGTAACTAAATTTCCCATTCTTTGAAGGCACCTCATTTACATATTCCCAATCAATGCCGTTTTTACTTTTTTCGATTATAAAATGGTCCGAATCCCATTGGCTATTAGTTCCCCATTTTACAATAACTCCTTCATTAGTTAATGTTGGCTTGAAA
>JACMRH010000095.1 GCA_014376535.1 Cytophagales bacterium
AGGGGACAGGTCTTATGCGGCTTTAAGAACTATTGTTCCTTTGGGAGATACCAGATTTGCTATTTCACGTTACGATCGTAATGGTAATATTTACTGTGTACCAAACACTTCTATAGATGTGAAATCAAGTACTGCAATTGCCAATACTGAATTGGGCGGAGTCAAATTTCCAGATATAGAACCAAATTCCCGGGTGATCTGCAAAAATATTATTATGTCAGGCAGGCAGGTTTTGGTCTATGCCGCTAATTCTAAAAACAAAGGAATTGGCCTATACATATTTGATTCCAATACTGGTGTTTTTCTGGGAAGCAAATCCTTCAATCTTGAAACACCTTTAGAAATGGGTGCATTTGAATTAGCCCAGGACGGGGGCCTGTTGGTAATGGGAAAAACCTACATAGCCAACAGATTTCCAAGAGTTTGCGTATTCAAAATTAGTCCTGAAGATGCAACAAAGCTGGTTGGGTTTTAAATCTTAAAACTACCTTAAGAAGTGTAAATTACAGGGCCAGATAAGCTTCAATTCCACCTAAAACATTTCTCACATTTTTAAAACCATTCTGCTCCAGGAATTTTTTCGCATTGTCACTTCTTTTTCCTGAACGGCAGTGGATTATTATCTCCTCATCTTTTAAAGGTTCAAGTTCTGCAAGTTTGTTTGGAAGTGTTTGAAGTGGTATTAATTTTGCACCAATGTTCACTTCATCGAATTCCCATTGTTCCCTGACATCAATCAGATTTAAATGTTCTCCTTTTTCAATTCTTTCTTTAAGATCCTCAACAGAAATGTCCATATTATTTTGAAGGTATTGAAAGTTTATCAGTAAAAATTTTATTGTCTTTAAATGCTTTTACAATGTATATGCCTGGAGTAAATCCAGATACATCAACCTTATTGGTGTTATATTCTAATTTTACCCTGTTTCCGCTGGTATGGTATATATCAATCCATTCAAAAACATCATTATCACCATTGAAATATAAGATGTCAGTGCAAGGATTAGGACGCATTTCCATCCTGAATTCTGTATCAACTCTTTTCTGAGTATTTATGGCACCGTTGCGAAATACTGGCCTTATCATCAAGGAGCCTTTTAAGTTTCTATCCTGCGACCAGCCATAACCTCGGTTATTGTCATAGAATAATTTATCCTGATGTTCTGTATTGGCATCGTATCCAAGACGAATAGACCTCGAAAAACCACTTATTTGCTGGTAACCAATATAAAAAGCACCAGATACTATTATTGTCTTTTTTTGAATTTTATATCGTGTAAATGGCTGTATTCCTGTTGAATATTTAGCTGTCTCATATTGACTATAAAGTTCTTTTCCAGGTTTACCATTGTTATCTGCCCAAACTTTTATAAAAAATGGACTTGAATCAATTCTATATCCAAGGTAGGGTATGCAAAAATCAATATCAGTTAATGTATCTTCCAGGTATTTATCAGATAATGTGTCTTTCTTGTATGTAACAAAACGCATTGCCTGCATGGCTTTGTCTTGTTCTAGCATTTCGCCAAACTCATAAGTACCGTCGTCATAAGCATAGTAATTATCGAAAGTGAATGTGGAGGAAGCAGTATCATTTGAGCGGAAAAGATATTGAGTTGAACTAAAAAGTAATCCTGAATCAATATCTATGGATGTCTGAACTTTTATCCTAAAGGGGGTTGTAGTATCAGGCAAGGATTTAAAATTTGATATGATTTTATTAGTTATTATGCTTGATAATTTAAATTCATAGGGTGTAATACCCTGATTTATTAGTTGACGTGGAAGAGCTGAGCTGTCAACAAAAATGTTATTTATATAAAAATTCTCCCTTGATACTATCCCCTGTAATGGCCCACTTGATAAATTTGAAAGAGTATAGCTATTATTTCCAGCGAATACTATGTTTGATGGATTCAAATGATTAGCGGGCACCGAACTATAAGGACCAACAATCTGGGTAGGAGATTTTGAGACTGCCAAGTCTGAAAAATATAAGGTTTTATTGATTATTTCGCTGATCCCTTCCGGCTTTCTAGTAGTATCAATTGTAATATAATCCAGATTCCAAACATCAAACGAACCAGATAAACGGGCATAATTAAAGAACTTGAACTTGAAATCTTTATGGAAAACACTTGAATCTTTAATAGTTAACAAGACCTGGTAAAATTTTGAAGAATCTACTGCTTCTTTAAAGTTGGAATGCCAAAAAGATTTCCATTTTCCACTTTTGGTATATAGTAGAAGTACCAAAGAATCACCTTCAGAAAAGTCTGGTGTTTCACCATAACCGCCTTTTTGATAGAAAAATGAAAATCTAAGAGAATCTTTATTGCTGTAAGATTGCAGGTTGATAGGCCAGGAAACGAGGCTGTCTGCTTCTCCCATTTCTACCACAGAAGACCTGAAATAAGTTTTGCCATTATTATCTAAACCATCAAATGAAGCCACATTAACACTAGGCTGGTTTATAGGCAAATGATTGTTGATATAAACCCCGGTATTGGATTTGAAATGCGATCTAATAGAATTTGGATTGCTGAAATCGTCCCAAAAAGGGATAGTTCCGGAAATATTAAATTCAAAGTTAGTTACAAAATAGGGAGAAGCATTTACACTTGGCAAAGCAATGTTTTCAAACCTGAAAATGAGGCTGTCATAAGCATATCGGGCATTGGATAATGCGATATTTTTTTTATAATAACTTGTTTTACTATAATTTTTTGCTCGCGGGGCAGACCAAAGTGTATCCCATATTCCATCATTTCCTCTGACTAATAGTACCAATTTGTCACCTAAAGCCGAGTCAGGTTGATTTCCGCCTAATCCACCACCTTGCCATATAAAATCTATGGTGGCAGACTGGGCACTCGTCAGAGAGGTTGTATTAAACGGCTTAGATATAAGGGCTTCAGTTTTTGCCTTTTGGAGAGTGTCAATATTAAACCTTACCGCATGAGCTGCCGGACCATCAACCAAGTTTACAAGCTCTACACCTGATGAGTCCCAATTGTTATTAAAAGTTGAGGGAGAGCCATAATTAAAATTGTCAAAGAAAGGTACCTGAAGATTTCCCGCCTCTAAACGGTAGTTTTTTGGAGAAGTAACTTCATATAAAGGGTTATTCAGTTCTCTGCCTGCTATTTCCTGTGGAACCACACGAACCGGTTGCGAGAAGGCTATTTCCCCTAATAATACTAAAAAGAAAAATATACTATATTTATTCATTATTCTATGGAGTCGTTTGATGTAGATTTTCTCTTAGGATCGCTGCCCGAAACCCAAACATCTATAATATGTCCTTTTTGAATACTGTCACCCATTGCAAACG
>JACMRH010000096.1 GCA_014376535.1 Cytophagales bacterium
GAGTGAATGATGGCTTTACAGTAACTGTGGCGGAACCTGAAGCACTTGTACATCCATTGGCAGAAAGGGTCAAAAGGTAAGTCCCAGTTGCCGTAATATTTAAAACAGTTGGAGTTGGACTGGCGCTTGCAAATCCCGGGCCTGTCCAGGAGTAAGTAAATGTGCCTGTACAATTGCTGCATTTAAGATCTGAACTTTGTCCGGAACAAATTGAATTAGGGGTTGCATTTACAGTGGGGGTAACTGGTGCTTGATTCACTGCAACATTTGTGGTTGCAGTAGCGCTTTTACAACCATTGTTAGTAACAAAAACATTATATGGTCCGTTATCAGCAAGTGTTATGCTAGGAATATTGGCATTTTGTGTTGAAGCACTAAATCCATTTGGGCCATTCCATGAGTAAACACCAGTTATCAGAGGGTTGGATGGAATGTTTAAAGGACTACCTACACATACAGAAACATTAAGTGGAACAGTGGGGGTTTGCGGAATAGGATTTACTGTAAGAACAACTGAATTACTACCACTACAACTTCCCGTTGTTCCTGTAACTGTATATGTTGTTGTTGAAAAGGGATTTGCAGTAGGATTTGCCACAATGGTTGAACTCAATCCGGCACCAGGGCTCCAAAGATAGCTCGTTGCCCCACCCGCAATTAACACAGTACTAGAACTAGAACATATTGATGCAGAAGAAGGATTTATACTTATAACAGGATTTGGGGTAACAGTAACTGTAACAGTCTTTGTCCCACTACATATGCCCGTTGAACCAGTAACGGTATAGGTTGTAGTAGATGCAGGACTTGCAGTTGGGCTGGCAACAATGCTGGCACTAAGCCCGGTTGCAGGGCTCCATGTATAATTTGTTGCACCACTAGCAGTTAAAACTGAATTAGCACCTGCACAAATGGTTGCAGAGGCGGGATTTATATTAATTACAGGCAATGGAGTTACTGTCACAGTTACAGTTTGGGTTCCAGTACAACCCGCCGAAGTTCCTGATACTGTATAAGTTGTGGTAGTGGCAGGTGATGCAGTCGGGTTTGCAATATTACTTGCACTTAAACCTGTGGCAGGGCTCCAAACATAACTTGTTGCCCCACTTGCTGTTAATACTGTATTAGAACCTGCACAAATAGTGGGTGAACCAGGGTTTATTGTAATTGAAGGTGTTGGATTTACTGTTACTGTAATAGTTTTTTTTCCGCTACAGCTTCCTGTTGTTCCTGTAACTGTATAAGTGGTCGTCGAAACAGGACTGGCAGTCGGATTTGCTAAAATGCTTGAACTCAATCCGGTTGCAGGGCTCCAAACATAGCTTGTTGCACCGCTGGCAGTTAACACTGTATTAGAACCTGAACATATGGTCGCAGAGGAAGGATTAATGCTTATAACAGGGTTTGTGGTAACAGTAACTGCTATAGTCTTTGTCCCACTACATGTTCCAGTCGAGCCAGTAACAGTATAAGTTGTAGTAGATGCAGGACTCGCAGTTGGCCTGGGAACATTGCTGGCACTAAGCCCGGTCGCAGGGCTCCAAATATAATTTGTTGCACCACTTGCAGTCAAGACTGTATTTGCTCCTGCACAAATGGTTGCAGAGGCGGGATTTATATTAATTACAGGCAATGGAGTTACTGTCACAGTTACAGTTTGGGTTCCGGTACAACCCGCCGAAGTTCCTGATACTGTATAAGTTGTGGTAGTGGCAGGTGATGCAGTCGGGTTTGAAATATTACTAGCGCTCAAACCTGTGACAGGGCTCCATACATAAGTTGTTGCCCCACTTGCTGTTAATACTGTATTGGAACCTGCACATATAGTTGGCGAACCAGGGTTTATCGTAATAGCAGGTGTAGGATTTACTGTTACTGTAACAGTTTTATTTCCGCTACAGCTACCTGTTATTCCAGTTACTGTATAAGTAGTGGTTGAAACAGGACTTGCAGTCGGATTTGCAACATTGGTTGAACTCAATCCGGTTGCTGGGCTCCAAACATAGCTTGTAGCACCGCTCGCAGTTAACACAGTATTAAAACCAGAACAAATGGTAGTTGAAGGTGGATTTATATTGATGATTGGAACTGGGATTACCGTCACTGTTACGGTCTGGCTTCCAGTACAACCTGCCGTTGTTCCTGTTACATTATAAGTCGTTGTTACAGCAGGATTTGCTGTTGGGTTAGATATGTTACTTGCACTTAACCCGGTTGTTGGGCTCCATACATAACTTGTGGCACCGCCCGCATTCAATACTGTATTTGAACCGGCACAAATAGTTGGTGAAGCTGGATTTATAGTTACAACCGGAGCTGGATTTACTGTTACGGTAACTGAATTAGTACCACTACAACTTCCTGTTGTACCTGTAACTGTATAAGTAGTTGTTGATACCGGGTTAGCAGTAGGATTAGCGATATTCGTTGCGCTCAATCCCGCAGCTGGACTCCATACATAGCTGGTAGCTCCGCTAGCTGTTAAAACAGTACTTGCTCCAGAACATATTGTAGCGGAAACCGGATTAATATTGATAACTGGGTTTGGAGTGACTGTGACAGTAAACGAACTGGTGTCACTATTACAACTTGCAGAACTTACCACAGCTTTATAAACACCAGTTGATTGAAGGTTCAGAACATTAAGAGGATTTGATGCAGAGGTAGTCCCACCCGGCAAAATCCAGGTTACAGGCGAAACTGATGAAGTTAAAGTTACATTCTGTCCCTGACAAACAGATGCTGAAGATGCTGTTATGGTCGTTTGCGCAGGTTTTAGGTTAACAATAAGAGTCCCAACACTTGTTGAAGCACTTGTGCAACCATTTAATGTGGCAGTTACACTATAAGCGCCAGCATCTGAACTTAAAACACTCCCAATAACAGGTAATGGTTGCGCTCCGGTATGATTAAATGTTAAACCAGAAGGTCTTTGCCATACATAACTCGCATTTGCAATTATTGGACTTAAAGAAAAAGCAACAGATTTTCCTTCACAAACAGGATTTGGGGAAATGCTTCCACTTGGAGAAGAAGGGCTAACATTATTTGTCACTGTTACAAAAGCAGAATCAGAATTACATACTGCCAGGTTATCTGAAACAAACCATCTGAATTTATAAACACCAGTAATTAAACCTGATGCTGTAGTGCTATTTGCTGTAGGATCCGCAATCGATGAAGTATTTGGGCCTGTTATCTGGTCCCATTGGCCAACATTATAAATACTTATAGCCTGGGCCTTTAAATTATATGAACTAATAGAACAAGCAGTTGTGTCACTTCCTACTTTTGCTTTAGGAGAAACCCTTTTTCTAATATTGACATCTGTAAAATTTGTATCAACACAACCTGATTTGGAAATTGTATACCTGAAAACATAGTCTCCTTCTATTAAGTTATTAACCCTTGTGGTGGGATTAGTTGCGTTTGCAAAAGTCGGGGTGTTGGGTCCTGATATCGTACTCCATTTAGCAGTTGAGGCAGGAACACCTGCAGGCGCAGGATCATTACCACCTAAATTTGTCCCTAAACTGTCACACAAGTATTGATCAAATCCAGCATTGGCAGCTACCGGGCTGGTTACATCTTTTGTTTGAAGACCCTGGCTTTTTAAAACATCAAATGTTATAATTCCACAACCAAGTACCGGCGTAGGTGCTGTCGTTACTTGAACATCATAAGTACCACTTTGAAGACCTGTAAACCTAAAATTATATTTTGCCGAACTAAGTGTACTTGTTACAAAGACTTTTGTACTTCCATCATACCGATAAAGTGAGTATTTTACTTGTCTTCCCTTGTAAGTTGAACTATCTGTAAGCCTTATTCTTAACACTCCGTCTTTGGTACCAAGACAACTTACAGGAACACTATCAATAATTGCTTTTTTAGCCTGTGGGCATTGCCCAAAAGATTCATTTCCTATTAAACTCAATAACAAACAAATGCCTGCTACCCTAAAAAAAATTATTATATGTTTCAATTTCACTTCTGGCCTCTTTAGTTGTGGGGTAATACCGCAATCGGAAAAAATGTAAACACTTTTCCTCATTAAGTTTATACTGAACTTTTCGGAAAAGGTTCAGCAATGGAAGGAAATAATCCAGTCTATTTTATCAAAGAACTTTAATTTATCAACTTTGTGAACCTATTATAACATTACTAAAATAATTCCACTCTGATACTTTGCTCGCAACCCTTACCATATTATATCTTCCATTAACTGTTGTCGCAGGGATATACTCATCAAGGAAAATAAACGTTGCTGCAGATTTTGCACTGACCGGAAGAAGACTTCCATTTCAGTTACTGCAAGTGCATTCTCGTTAAATTTAGTCATTTCTTCCACAGCTTTGACTTTTTGGTTATTTTTGGTCACGCAAAAAAACTCTGAAGAAATAATAAGGACCTGATCTTATGGCGTTTTCTAGGTCTGAAATCTCCCAATTAAACGTCATCGAATCGTAATTCAAAATGCCTAAATACACTTACGATTATCCCAGACCTGCATTGGGTACCGACATGTTGTTATTCTCCAGGCAACAAGAAAAAATATACATACTATTAATTGAAAGAGGTCACTCCCCTTTCGAAGGGTTTTGGGCGTTTCCAGGCGGTTTTGTTGAAGAAGGAGAATCTTGCGAGCAGGCTGTTTTAAGAGAATTAAAAGAAGAAACCGGATTAGAACATTCAGAGCTTTTTCAAATTGGAACGTTTAGTGAACCCCAACGTGATCCAAGGGGTTGGATTGTAACTGTAGCGTTTGCTGCATGGATTAACATGCAAAAAACAAAGCCAGTAGCAGGTGATGACGCCAAAAATGTAAAATGGTTTTCGTTAAATGAGATACCACCACTCGCTTTTGACCATGCTATAATTTTAAAGAAAGCTATTTCTGATTTTGTCAATGGAAATTCAAGATCTTAAAACCTGAAAGAATTTCGTTTATTTTGTATTCGAACAGCTTCACTTAAAATAATAAAACACATCACTAAAAAAGTAGCCATTTTCGGAGGATCTTTTAATCCTGTTCATAATGCACATATCCATGTAGGTAAATATGTTGCAGCGAATGAAGATGTGGACGAAGTCTGGGTCATGCTTTCTCCACAAAGCCCATTTAAGCAAGATAAAACCATGCTGCCAGACGAAACCAGGTTGGCCTTGCTTAAAAAAAGTTTTAAAGGAATAAAAAACCTGAAAGTCAGCGATTTCGAACTGAAGCTTCCTACTCCTTCTTATACTTTTAAAACTCTTTTAAGTTTGCAGGAAGCTTATTCCAATTATACTTTTTCCCTAATTTTTGGAATAGACATTTTAGATCACTTTCTTCAATGGCAAAACGCTGTCCAGATAATTGAAAACCATAAATTATTTGCCTATCTGAGGCCTGGTTATGAAGATGACCTTGATTTGGTTTTGAGTAAACTGGAAGCTGGTTATAATTCGATTAAAAAGAAAGAAGCCCCTGACCTCTTTGATCAGCTTAAAATCATCAATGGGCCGCTCGTTGACATATCTTCAACTGAAATATGGGAAAAAGTAAAGAACAAAGAAGATTTTTCCAGTTTAGTTCCTTCTCCAGTTTATGATTATTTAAATAAATTTGCGATTTAGCATTCATTCCTATTAATATTTCACTTTGAGCGATAACATTCAAAACTCACCTTCTAAAATCCGAATGCCCATTTGGCTAGCCTTGACACTTGCTATTGGCGTCTTTGTTGGAATTTACGTCGGAAAAAAAATGGGCAGTGCAGACAGGTTCAGCAAAAATAATCTGGTAGATGAAGCACTGCAATACATTAAAAATGACTACGTTGACACAGTAAATATTGCCGACCTTCAGCAAAAAGGCATTGAAGCCATGCTGGAAAAACTAGATGCGCATTCATCCTACATTCCACCAAAAGACCTTCAGGTAGCAAAAGCTTCCCTGGAAGCAGATTTTGAAGGTATTGGCATTGAATTTCAAATATTCAGTGATACTGTAAATGTCATAACCCCAATTAGTGGTGGCCCTTCAGAATTGGTTGGCCTGCAATCTGGCGACAAAATAATCAATGTTGATAATATGCCTTTTGCCGGCACAAAAATTACTATAAATGATGTATTTGCAAAACTGAGAGGCGAAAAAGGGACTAAAGTAAAATTGACAATCAAGAGAAAAGGAATAAAAAACCTTATGTCTTTCACTATTATTCGCGACAAAATCCCTACTTATTCGGTTGATGCCGCGTTTATTTATGCCCCTGCTACGGGTTATATTAAACTGAATCGGTTTGGGGAAAATACTTTCACAGAATTTAAAAATGCACTGGTGAAATTAAAGGATCAAGGTATGAAAAAGCTAGTTCTGGACCTAAGAGATAATCCAGGAGGTTACCTTGACCATGCTGCAAATATTGCTGATGAATTTTTAAGCGATGATAAATTAATCGTCTATACAAAAGGAAGAAAATCTCAATATTGCAATACGTTAAAAGCTGAACATGAAGGCGTCTTTGAACAAGGCTCACTCATTGTTTTAGTTGATGAAGGAAGCGCATCAGCATCAGAAATTGTTTCAGGTGCATTACAGGACCATGACAGGGCCTTGATTGTAGGGAGAAGGACTTTTGGAAAAGGATTAGTTCAAATGCCCATTTCACTTTCTGACGGATCTGAGTTAAGACTTACCATCTCAAGATATTATACCCCCAGCGGGCGTTGCATTCAAAAACCATATAACGGTAAAGAAGACTATGAAAAAGATTATGAAAGACGTTTCAAACGTGGTGAAATGTACAGTAAAGACAGTATACATTTTGCTGATACCTTAAAATTCAAAACCGAAAAAGGGAGAACCGTTTATGGTGGTGGTGGAATAATGCCAGATGTATTTGTTCCCCAGGATACAACAGCATTCAGTAGTTACTTATCGCAATTATTGAATAAAGGAGTTCTTCGCGAAACAGCTTTTGAACTTTATGAGACAAACAAATCGCGTTTAACTAAAATGACCCTTGAGTCATTCAATGAATCTTTTGTGGTTTCTGACAATGACCTGCAAAGAATGGTTGACAAGGCCAATGTAGCTGGCGTAAAATTTAACCAGAAAGGTTTTGACCGATCCAAAGAGTACATAAGAAATTATGTAAAAGCCCTTATTGCTAAATCGGTATGGAAAATGGATGGTTTCTTTTATGTTTTCAACCAGAAAGACAATGTATTTATTGAAGCGCAAAAGCATTGGGAGGAAGCTGCCAACATAATCAAATAGTCCGTGTTCAACTGCCAGCAAGCTATTTCTTCTATTTATGTAGTTTAGGTTGAATACAAAAGATTAATAATGTTGTTAGGGTAATGGGTAATAGCAGACAGCTTTGAGCGCATATTTCAATTTATCTACCCTGCTGTTTTTAATTTCCGGCCATGGAAGAAATGGAATTGAGAATTTCCTCATGAGTATAGACAAAAGCAAAACATCTTCGCAGAAGCCCATGTATGTGGGTTCTTAGAAATTTGGCAGTTCGAAGGATTTTGTTTTAAGGAAGAGAGACATAATCATATCTTCCACATCCTTGTCATTTTAATTATTTATACTCAAAATAAAAAACA
>JACMRH010000097.1 GCA_014376535.1 Cytophagales bacterium
GATTCCGTAGTTATTTATGGTGCAGGTCCAGTTGGTCTAATGGCGGCACTTTCCGCAAGTATCAAAGGGGCATCAAAAATTATGGTGGTTGACAATAATGAAGAAAGATTAGCACTGGCAGAAAAAATGGGAGCCATTCCTATTAATTTTTCTAAAGCTCCCGCAGTAGAACAAGTGCTTGAATTAACAAAAGGCTTGGGTGCCGATAAAGGTTGCGAGTGTGTGGGCTATCAATGTTGCGATAAGCATGGAAAAGAACACTCTAGCATTACCATGAATGAATTAGTTATGTCAGTGAAAGCTACAGGTTGCATTGGTGTGGTTGGTGTATTTGTTCCTAAAGACCCGAAATCAAAAGAACCATTACAACAAGAAGGTCACATGGCTTTCGACTTTGGTAATTTTTGGATGAAAGGGCAATCTATTGCAACCGGACAAGCCAATGTAAAATCATACAATCGTCAACTATCCTCACTTATTTCGGCAGGTAAAGCCATTCCTTCACAAATTGTTTCACATGCGCTTTCTTTAGATGATGCTCCGGATGCCTATAAACATTTTGACAAGCGTGATAACGGATGGACAAAAATTATCTTAAAACCAGAAATGAAATCATCTAATAAAAGTGCTAAGGAAAAGGAATCTAATATGCAACACTCAAAATAAGTATTAAAAAAAAGTCTTTTTTTTAAAACTGGAATTTGGAAAGTAAAGATGCTAATTGATAAAACAGATAGACTGAATTATCAATTAGTTCTTTCAACTTTTATGAAAATTTAACATACCTTCTTAGTGCCCTTTTTTAAAGACGTAGAAAATAATTTCAACATTATTATCAAAAATGAGCCATTCAATAGGTGAAAAAAAATTATGATGATATGGAAGAAAATTATGGCAAATAAAAAAATACCACAAACAATTATCAAAATATAACAAGCGCAACTCCTCCAAGTTTGATCCTCTCGCCCTGTATCAGGGTACTGTCTTTAAAAGCAAATACATTAATTAATTTTTTCAGGATTTCCATAATTTTGTGGTACGGAAAAGAGGGCTCACCCGTCTTCTGACGGAGGTCCATCTTGGGTAGCTGCGCTTTGTCGCAGCTATTTTTTTTTATACGGTGCCCCCCCGTGGCTGGTGTCCTCACCAGACACAATTAAAATCTTTCGCTTAGCTTAGTTAAGAATCCAAACTCATCCATTCCTGTTTCATAAAACCTTGCTGAAGACCATTTGTAGTTTTCAGGCCTTTCACTAAGGTTCCATCTTTCATTTAATGGATTATTATGGATGTATTGTAATTTCTGAAGCACCATTGCTTTGCTTGTTAGCGGTACTGCTAATGGATCTCTTTGCCAGAATTGATAATTCCTGTCCTGCTTCTTTATACTAAAAACTCTAAAACATTGGGATGATTAACCTTTAAATCTTTCTTAAACTCATGGGCAGTAAATTTAGTAAAGCTGCTGTCAGGCAATTCTTTGCCATTCTGTTTTAGCAAGTCCCAAATGATATGAATATGGTTAGGCATTATAACAAATCCAAAAAGATTAATGCATTGTCTTTCTTTCAATATCCTTAAGCTACTCACAATGATATCTTTGTATTTGTCCAGTTTCAAAAGATGCTTCCACTCAACGATTGTTGAAGTCCAAAAATAGACTTCATTTAAACACATATCCGAATTACGCTTGCGGCCCTCTTCCATATGATAAAAGTAATATTAATTCGGGTCTGTATGAATTCGGTTGGTCAGGAGACCAGACCGCGGTGAAGAGTTACGGACACCAGCCAAGGAGGAGAATCTAGTCGTTCCTCAGGCTCATCCTCTTATTTCAGGTCATTCAGAAGTGCTTCAGCAGCCATTCTACCGCTTTTCATGGCTCCGTTAATGGATCCTTGCAAATGATAATCTCCGCAAACATAATGACCATTGCTGTTTTTTACCTGATAAGAATCCTGAATTTTACAATCCGGTAAAGCAAATGGAATCGCATATGATTTTATATGTTTCCATTCCTTTACTTCTGGCCCAAACATCCCAGTCAGGTCTTTTTTAAAATCCTCTGGATGGTGGTGCAAGCCATTACCCGATACAGAAATTAAGTGTATGCCTTCCGGGGAATAGGCCGGGGCCACCTGAGACATAAATGCTACATTGTTTACCACTCGGGAAGGACTGGCATTCAGGATAACATGTTTAGATAAAAAAGGAATTTTGCCTGCACTAAAATACATGTTGGTGACAGCTTTATAATGCATAGCATCATGATTAAAATTGTCAGGGCGGTTTAGGGCATCTGTGGCAAGAATGATATGATCAAAAGGAAACTTACCTTCTTTTGCAGTGATAAGCGTATTTGCTTCTACTCTCACTATTGCTTCATTCAGTTTGATTTTTTCTTTTCCTAAATAGTCTACCAGGTGATCTGGTATTGCCTGCATCCCTTTGGACGGAATTACAGCACCCGATTCAATGAACATTTTGAATGTGAATTCAAATAGCTGCCTGGAAGTATGCAGGTCATCTTCCAAGAATATGCCTTGATAAAATGGGATCCAGAAATCATGGATCATGGCAGTACTAAACCCGAATCGTTTTAAATAGGCCATGGTAGATTCCTCACTGCCATCAAACATCAATGTGGAAGATTTGCC
>JACMRH010000098.1 GCA_014376535.1 Cytophagales bacterium
GAGTAAATAAGGGAACAGCAGTTTCATTTTGTAGTCCGGAAGAAAAGCCAATGCTTACAGAAATCCAGGAGTTTCTGGGAAAGGAAATTAAAGTCATCAATCTGAGTTCTGAAGATTATGTGGAAATAAAAGGTGAATCAGAGGAAAAAAACAGCGACTGGAAATCTTTGATGAAAGAAGCTGAGGTCTGGATGAATGAAAAGGCTAAAAAGAAGAAGAAAAAAAAGTAACCCCACCTAAATCCTCCCCATGAGGGAGGACTTTAGATCAAAAAATTTTGTAGAACTACTAATATTATTTTCCTTTAAAAACCCCTTTTCTCTTTTCAAGAAAAGCAGTCACACCTTCTCTAAAATCTTCTGTTGCTGTACATTTTGAAAAGTTTGTAACTTCCGAAGCATAACCTTCTGCCGAACCAGCCTTGTTTGCAGCATTAATTATCATTGTTATTGCCACAGGTGGTTTGGTGATTATTTTTAACATTAATTCCTTTGCTTTTGTTAACAAATCGCTAAAAGGATAAACATGGTTGGCAAGCCCGATAGAGAATGCAGTACTTGCGTCAATCTTATCAGAAGTAAGCATTAGTTCTATAGCTCTTCCTTTACCAATTAAAGCAGTTAATCTTTGTGTTCCGCCATATCCTGGTATTATACCGAGGTTTATTTCCGGTTGAGCAAAAAAAGCATTTTCGGAAGCGATTCTCATGTGGCAGGCAAGGGCCAGTTCGCATCCTCCTCCCAGTGCAAAACCATTTACAGCAGCTAAAACAGGCTTTGGACAATTTTCAATCTTAAAAAATAAGTCCTGGCCTTTTTGAGAAAGGTGACGCCCAACCTCACCGTCCATTTGCAGGAACTCTGAAATATCTGCTCCCGCAACAAAAGCTTTCTCTCCCTCACCAGTCAAGATTATTCCTTTTATTTCTGGATTTGAATAGATCCAGTCAAAACAAGAATTTAGCTCATCCATTGTCTGCTGATTTAAAGCATTCAATTTTTCTGGCCTTGCAATGGTGAGAATAAGTATTCCTTCTGAAAGTTCGGTTTTAAGATTGCTGAAGTTCATAATATAAAGTTCTCCCTTTTGGGGAGGATTTAGGTGGGGTTAAAGAATACTTTCAATTCCGATCCAGTTTTCAGGATCATATTGGTCGTGGGCTTTTTCTACTTCTATAATTTTTAAGGCCATGTCCCGAAACTCTTTTACTTCTGGAGAAGCTTTAATGGCTTCTATCAGATTATTACGCAACTCGCTATACTTTGCTTCAAGTTTTTTAAACAAAGCATTCATTTCTATCTCCTGGTATAATTTGCGGACTTCTTCGGTCGCCCAGGAATCCTGATAATCGTCCAGCTGTCTTTCCAGTTCTTCCACCTTTGCTTTGAATTCAGGATCGAGTTGATAAGCCATGCTAGCTTTACCAGCTTTGATCAAGTCAAGCGTTTTTATCTGAAGCTCTTCATTAGATAGTTTATCCAGTTCGTCAGGATCAATTGGTTTATACATGGTCGTTGATTGAGAAAATCAAAGATAATAAATGTTTAAAGCCTTAGAAGCTATGCGGATACATTTTAAGTGTCATAAAATTTCATGGCATAGATTTATATTATCAGATATGGATTAGTTTCAATATAACATATAAATTATACAGCTATGAAAACGTTAAAAATTATATCAGCATTGTTAATTATGGGATCAATGGCAATTGCCAAACCTAACCCAAATCTAAAAAGACAGGATAAAAATGTAAAGGTTGAAGTAACCAATCCTTTAGAAAAATCAAAACTTTCTAAAAGGGATTCTAAAAAACGCGAACACTTCGCTTCACATGAAGGAGCAAAAGTTGCTAAAAAGAAAGCAAAATATAACCAGATGAGATATAGGCATGAAGCCAAAGAAAGAAGGAACTTTAACGAGAAGAGAAACTCAAGTAAAGTTTAATTAATCTTATGGATACTAAAAAAGTAATTTCCGGACAAACTGAGACGGAAATATGGGATCAGATTGAAGCAGACCTTCTTTCTGATCCTTCTTTACTGCAATACCAGGCTGAAATAAATCAGTCAGGAACTACGATTTACCTGGATATAGATGTTGATCTTGGAGGGGGATTTGAAGGGGGTTTCGAGCTTACAAGTTTTACAGCACCGCTTTTAAAAGATACTGCCTTTCGTTTTGCATTGCACCATGAAGAGTTTCTGGATGAAGTGGGAAAATTCTTCGGAATGGAAGATTTAATTACAGGTTATCGTGAATTTGATTCTAAAGTAGTTGTGAAAACGAATGATCTATCCAAAATAATTCAACTTTTTGATGACGTTGAACTACGTACAGTTATTCAAAGTTTAGATGTTTTCCGCTTTTATATCGTATCAGAAAGCAATAAACTAAAACTTGTCCTGGAGATCGAAGAAGCCATTACAGATCATTTGAGATTGAAAGAAATTTACAAAGTTTTTCACACAGTTCTAAAGAAAATCACCTTTTGACATTTTATTCATCTGTGCTTATAGTATCTACTATTTTTTCAATATAGGAGTTTGAATATTTATCCGGAATAATGGGTTTTTGTATTTTTAAACCATAAGCATAGGTAAAGGAAGCACCAAAATAAACTATAAAAGAAGAATAGAAGATGAATAATAGTATGATTGCAAACGATGCCGATGCACCAAAAATATTTGCAATATTGCTGTGAATCAATAGTTTATGCAATAAAAATTTTCCAAACATAAACAAGATTCCTGTAAGAACTCCACCGGCAAATGCCACCTCCCATTTCACTTTTGCATCTGGCAAGTATTTAAAAAGTATGGTAATCCAGGAAATCATAAATATACTTGAAAGCCCAATATTGAATCCTCTCAAATAAATGCTACTCAATGAGGGAATGAGTTCGTGTACAAATGCATAAATTAAGATGACCATGGCATCCAGCAACTGCGAAGCCATAAATAATATGCCTAATATAACAATCATTAACAATGCTCTGGCCCGGTCAATAAAATCTACCTTCCAGTGATTTTTGGTCTTTGCAGTGATGTGCCAAAGTATGTGTATGGATTGTTGAATAACCATGAGTAGGGTAGTGGCCACAAAAGCAAAAAATACAAAACCTGCGATTGTGATGGTCGTGTTACTTTCCAGTGTTTGAAAATTTTTAACAATGGATTCTATTTGCTCCGCTGGTTTTTCACCCAGTGTTGTTTTAATATTTAAAAATAATTTTTGGCTTACATTCTCACTTTTAAAATAGAAACTAAAAATGTTTACCAGTATAAGAATGATTGGAGGCAATGAAAAAGTGGTAAAAAATGCTGTGGATGAAGCCAGGATTAAAGGGTTTTCGGCTTTAAGGATTTTAAAAGCCTCCTTCAAAGTTGATGGAATCAGGTTAATACGATCTAACATTTTTCCTTAAAATTTCTTGATGAGTAAAGTTAACTATGGGACATGTATTAATATACGGTTGTTTAAAATCCTTTATCAATTTTTAGATTTAAATAACTTAATGGGAATATCGATTGTTATTCTTATTATTAAATACTGAATTTAAGATTCTATGATTATTCAAACAGATATTTGCATTATAGGCGCAGGGCCAGTGGGGTTGTTTGCAGTATTTGAAGCTGGGCTTTTAAAAATGAGATGCCATTTGGTTGATGCCTTACCCCAGATTGGTGGTCAGCTTTCAGAAATATATCCAAAAAAACCTATTTATGATATTCCTGGTTTCCCTGAAATTCTGGCACACGAATTAGTAGAAAACCTGAGAAAACAAATAGAACCATTTACACCCAGTTTTACGCTTGGTGAACGTGTTGAAACGCTCCATAGATTAGAAGATAACAGTTTCCAGCTTACCACATCGGACAAAACAGAGATCAACGCAAAAGTAGTAGTAATTGCTGGTGGCTTAGGATGTTTTGAACCAAGAAAGCCTGAAATTCAGAATCTGGAAATGTTTGAAGGTAAGGGAGTTAATTACATTGTAAAGGATCCGGAATTATTTCGTGACAAAAGAATCATGATTGCCGGCGGTGGTGATTCTGCTCTTGACTGGACTATTTACCTTTCCAATATTGCCAAAGAAATAACCCTTGTTCATAGAAATGAATCTTTTAGGGGCGCACCAGATTCAGCAGAAAAAGTTGTTGAATTGGCAAAAGAAGGTAAAATTAACCTGCTTTTAAGTACCAATTTAAATTCTCTGAAAGGCAATGGCGTTTTAGCCTCAGTTTCTGTAACTGACAAGAATAAAACTGTACATGAAATTGAAGTTGATAATCTCATTCCATTGTTTGGTTTAAGTCCTAAACTTGGGCCTTTGGCAGACTGGGGATTAAATATTGACAAATCAGCTATTGAAGTAAATACCAAAGATTACAGCACCAATATCCCGGGAGTTTACGCAATAGGTGATATTAACACCTACGATGGAAAACTAAAATTGATTCTTTGTGGCTTTCATGAAGGTGCCATTATGATGCAAAGTGCATTTAAGCATGTATATCCTGAGCAAAAACTAAGTTTCAAATACACAACTGTTAATGGTGTTAACGCTTTTTAGATTATGATAAAGTTCGAAGTTGAAAATAGCTCAGGAACAATAGAGAATATTGAAGTTCCTGAAGGTATTAATTTGAGTTTAATGGAGGTCTTGAAAGGATCAGATTATCCTATTTTAGCAACATGCGGAGGAATGGCATTGTGTGCTACCTGTAGAATTGAAGTTATTTCTGGAGCCGAAAATTTGCCTGACCCTCAGGACGATGAGCTAGATATTCTCGATACTCTACCCGACGCAAGCCCTCAAACAAGGTTGTCATGCCAACTAAAAATTGGAACCAATCTAAATGGGATGAAATTTAAATTATTGGAAAGTTGAACATTCCGCAAAGGGGTAAACTTCTTTTCTTTCATCTCATCAAATTCAACATTTGTTCTCCCAGCAAGTAGATAGAGCAAAGTTTGAAACTCTATCTTAGGATATATAAGCAGTTATTAATATGAGACTTATACTATTTGTTTCAGTTTTAATATTATCTTTCTCATGCATGGATTGTGAGTATTTTAAAAAAGTGTTTATCTCCAAGGAATATTTTTTTAAGATTTCAAGGATTGACAGACAACAACATGGTTGTGTTTATTATGGTAATAGATCGATTGATTCCATGATAGGGATAGATAGTACCTTTAATTCAACAGCATCTTTGGGAGATTCAATATCCAAACTCCGTGGATCAACAGATTATTATTTAATAAAAAAGGATACGGTAATACACTTTAGATATGAATGTAATTACCCTTAGAGAGTCATCAGCCACGGGAGAAGGATACAACCGCAACATTCCATACCTTACACACAACTCGCCTCTCACAACTCACAACTGATTATTATCCAATCAACTCATAAATTTTCTCCACATTTTTCTCCCAGGAGTGTGTATGTGCAAAGGCTACTCTTGCCTGCTGACGTTCTGGATTATTTTCCTGTAAAGCTTTTTCTATCATCGCAACAAAGTTTATTTTATTGGTTGATAAGTAGCAAAAAGCTTCAAAATAAGTCATGAACTCAGTTTTTGTAGCAACTACTGGTTTGCCCATTGCGAGATATTCATCTATTTTTCGAGGGTAATTACCTCTTGTCAACTCATTTACTAGCTGTGGATTGATTGTGACATCAAAAGCACGAATATAATCTGCCAGGTCATTTGGGTTTTTATTGCCAAGGAAATGCACATTGGGTAAATTGTGGAGATTGCTTGCTTTAAAAGTATCATCTTCAGGACCAATCAGTACTACGTGCCAATCGGTGTGAGAAATAGCGGCATGTTCAATTAGCTGTATATCTAACCTTAGTGACGTCAAAAATCCTGTGTACCCAATTATAGGTTTAGAGATTTTTTGCATTTCAGGAGCAATGCTTGTTTTGGAAGGATCGTATAAACTCAAATCACAACCCTGACCTATATCATGCGAGTTTTTATTGTATTTTTTTGCTATCTGTGCCAATTGTCCAGAGTTAGCAACTACCAAATCTGCTTTAGCCATCAGCTCACGCTCTTCTCTGATTGCATGTTTCTGGAAATAGGGCTGAGTACTAAAATTATCACGTGAATAATAAATGTACTTTTTGGGCTTTAGTAATTCTTTTAAGTGAAGACCTTTGGATATCAGGCTATCATTAAATAAATAATATTCATCAAAATGTAATTCTTTGGCTGCCTTTTTGATGCTTTTGGCTAACCTCTCATTATTGATTTTGTTAATGAAATTATAAACCATTCCTTCAGGAAGCCAGTTGACAGATTCCATAATAGAAGATGGGTACATCACCCACAGGTTTGGCATAACTTGCTCAAGTCCAATCTCTTTTTTATTTACAAAGGCTAATTTTTTCTTAACAAGTGTATTCTCCTTTTGCTTGTGAAGCGTTTTTCTGTCTAAGGCATTATCGACATATATTACCTTATTATTTCTGGCGAATTCTTTCGCTATATTTATATTATTGCTTCCAATAGCCGATTCCCAATCCTGTTGACCGAGTACGATGATGTTTTTATTTTTCATCAGTTAGAAAAGTTAAAAGGGCTTTGTTAAAAGCATCAGGCCTTTCGTAATTGGAAAGGTGTCCCGCTTTATCTATTTCTACCAATTTTGCCTGTGGCATAGATTCCATATAATGTTTGCTTACTTCTGGTGAAATAAGTGGGTCGTTTTTACCCCAAACAATTAAAACATTTGTTTTAGTATGTCCAAGATAGTCAAGGTGTTTTTTAAAGTTTAAGGTTAACATATTTTGCCAGGATGAAAGCATCGCAGCTTTCAGTCCTCTGTATTTAAACTGCTCTTTGGACTTTAACCTGTATTCCAATACCGCTGATGGTTTGTAAAATTCTTTCATTTGTTTTTCTACTGCCCTTGGGTACCAATATAAACTCATTAGCAAAGAAGACAAAACTGGTTTGGTTAGATACCAGGCTATGTTTCCATCACCTAAAGAAGCTGGATCTACTAAAACGAGGTCTTTAACTTTTCCAATATTATTTTTAGCAAAAGGTATTGCAATACTGGATCCCATAGAAACTGATACAATGGAATAAGGTGGCTTTACTTTGAGATTTTTAGTAATTTCCTCTAATTGGTTAAGAAATAAGGTTGTATCATATTTTACATCTGGCCGGTCAGAAAAGCCCCTTCCATAAAGATCATATCTTAAAACCCTAAAGCCACTTTTAACTAAAAAATCAAAGTTATTATCCCAGGCATAACATCCTGAACCGGCACCATGAATCAAAATAACTGTTTGACCGCTGTCAGGGCCTTTTAATTCGTAAAAGACATTGCCTTGGGAAAGTTCAATAAAACTGCCACCAATCTCATTTCTTGTTTCCTGATTTAAAGTTTTTGTTTCCTGAAAAATATAGATGTATCCGAAAAGGCCAAAAACAAAAATACAGAGAGTTATGGCCAGGTAAAGAAGGATTTTACCAAACATTAGTGAGGAATTTGCTTAATAACTTTCGCTGGAATACCGGCAACAACGGTAAATGGGGGAACATCTTTTGTTACAACAGATGAAGCCGCAATTACACTTCCTGTACCCACACGCACACCTTTTAATATTTTGGCGTCCATGGCTATCCAAACATTGTCTTCAATCACGATGGGAGATTTTTTACCACCTTCAGGTGCAAAATGATCATTTATATCATGGTAATCATCGTCCATGATAATGACATAAGGCCCAATTCTAACGTTTTCTCCAATAGTTACAGAATTGCTGGAAGAAATATGTGCTCCATTAATTCTGGAATTTCTTCCTACAATAAGTTTTCCTCCCTTTTCAACAAAAATCTTTGTTCTGTTTACCATTGACCATATTCGCACTTCGTCCGCAAACTCGATATACCCTTGATTTTTGATCAATGGTTTTTGGTTAACTGAAACCAGCTTCCCAACCTTGTTACAGTTTCTAAGATAAACCTTGGCCTGGATAATGCGGGAAATTGCATTGGTAGCGACTCCTATAATCTCAAAAAATGATTTTCCGCCCGTTTTCTCTTTGAATTTCTGGACTAAACTTATCGAACTCATGCGTTTTTCAATACCGGAAAGCCATGAACATTATGATGAGAAAGATTCCAGAAAACTCCCTTATAGAATGCTTGCAAATGCTCCCATTGAGCTTTGATCAAATGTGTGATGGTGGTTTTAGGGATAGTCAATAAAACAAAGAAAAGTAAAGAAGTTACCAAAGATCCTGTTTTATTATTTCTTCTTAAATACAAAACCCTGTTTCTGGCCATGTAATAAGTTTTCAAGGGACTTGTACGGCCAACTGAAACAGATTCTTTATGGTAAACAACAGATTTTCCTGTGTAAAATACTTTGTAACCGGCTCGCTTTATTGCTTCGCACCAGTCGTGTTCTTCGTAATAAAGGAAAAAAATATCAGGCATCATGCCTACTTTTTTGATAACATCCATTGGGATCATCATCGCGGCACCGTGGCCTAATTGAGTTTCACGGACATCGTTAAACTGCCCGTTGTCTTTTTGGAAACTACCAATTTTTTCACCTCTTCCTGTGTAGGGATTTATGCCTGTTGAGCCTGCATACTGAATTAAATTTTCAGTATCAAAATATATAAGCTTTGGAGAAACAAGGCCTATTGAGGAGTCATTTTCTAATAATTCAACCATTGGCTGAAGAAAATCTGGTTTTACTTCAGTATCGTTATTGATAAATAGAATATGTTTGCCCTTTGCGATTTCTATCCCAAGATTGTTGCCACCTGCAAAACCAAGATTGGGTATGCTTTTTATGCATTTTACATGAGGATAGGAACTTTTAAAAATACTCTCCAAACCCTGATTTGAACCATTGTCTACAACAATAATTTCAAAATTTGGGTATGTACATTTTGCCAACGAATCCATCAACTGAATAGTAACTTCAGTCTGCTTGTAATTGACTGTAATAATGGAGATTAAGGGTAAATTAGCCTCGTTATACATTGTCTTTTTGTAGCAGTGCAGGGAATGTTTTGAGAATAATTTTTATATCAAAAAGTAAAGAATGGTTTTTGGCATATATATTATCTAATTCCATCCTTTCATCTTCAGACATTTCTTTCTGTCCACGTTTAGAAACCTGCCATAATCCAGTAATACCTGCCGGAGCCAGGAACCGAAGTGATTGCTGGTCGGTAGTAAGTTTTTCTGCTTCATAAAGCGGCAATGGGCGGTTACCCACTATAGACATATCTCCTAAAAGGACATTGAACAATTGAGGTAGTTCGTCTATACTTGAATTTCTTAAAAAATGACCAATAGGAGTTATACGAGGGTCATTGCTTATTTTCATAAACGCCTGCCCACTTGAATCTTTTTTGTTTTGTATATAAATTTTTTCGCAAACAGCTATATCATCAAAATACATCAGGCTTTTACAATCCTCATTATTTGCGATACATTCTGCACACTTTCCGGAAACATCCTGCTCTTTTGCCTTCTTTTTACTTGCGTACTGGTTATTGGTCTTTGCTAGAGAATGTAATTTCTGATCAGCGTCAGTATACATACTTCTAAACTTATAGAAATCAAAAATTCGGTAATTACTACCTACTCTTTTTGATTTATATACTATAGGACCTTTTGAAGACAGGCGAATGATTGCAGCAACTGTAAGTAATACAGGTGAAATTGCAACTATAACACCAAGGCTAAAAAGAATATCGAAAGCCCTCTTCCATAATGGCAATCGAAATTCAGGGGAATTTTTGGCCATAAGAAAAATCTAGGCTGCTATTGATTTTAAATTGTATCTCCTTAATATATTTTCAATTCTCAATCCTAATTCTTCAGGATTAAAAGGTTTTTGAACAAAATCGTCAACGCCTAATTTAAGAAGTTTGATTCGGGTTGAAGCGTTTTCAGAACTAGATAATACTACAATAGGTACATATTCAAGTCTTGAATTAGATTTTAAATAAGTAACAAATTCTTCTCCGCTTACACCTGGCATATTTAGGTCAGTAATGATAACGTCAGGTACATCATTATCAAGGAAATTTATCGCTTCAGTAACTGAATTGCATTTTATAACCTCGTATTTCCTTTTAAATACATTGTCAACCAATGACAAAATGGTAAATGCATCATCTACGACAAGTAATTTTGTGACACTCATATTGCTAATGTTTAAATTTCTACTAGGGATAATAAATATAACGATTTGGATTCAAATATTATGCCTTCTTGTGTAAGCTATCAATAAGAAGATGTAAGTTTTTGTCAGATTTTGAATTAATATTTAACTTTTTCATAAATTAATATCTCTCCAACATCTGGACTTCCATTTACTTTTTCAATCTTAATTTCATTTACGTCAGAATCAACAATAACGGTTTTCCATTTGTTATAAAGATTCATTTTAATGGTACTAATAATTGTCCAATCATTCCCAGAAAGGGTTGAAATTTGTATATCTCCGGTACCAGCTCCATCAAATAATTGCAGTGAATGAACTCTTTTCAAAGCATTTAGGAAAAAAATTATGCCATTGGAGCCTTTTGAATTATAATTGGTTTTCCATGCCGAAGCTGGATTTTGTGCTTTCAAACCAAATAAAGGGTCATTACTTGTGCTTTGATCGTCAGTTAATGTAGCTACTTCCAAGCCATATAAATCTTTGACTTTTAAATCTTTGGCAGGTACTAACTGGAGATTATAACAACTGCTCGGTGCGCCACTTCCATTTTCCGCAAAAATAACTGGTGTTTCTGAAACTGATATTGTTGAACTGCTTATTGTCTTTCTAAAACCACATGCCTCATTTTCACGAAATTGTATCAATGTGCCTTCACCATCGTTTTTTAAATTGTATTCTCTGCTTTGTCCTGTTTGGGTTCCAAGCCAAATCACCTTTGTTTTTTTTGATGTATTATTTTTATCAGCATAAATGGCAATATATAAGTTTGCAGATGAGTCAACAGTCAATTTTTCAAAATAAGAACCTTGTAGAGCGCATTTAAAAGTATTGATGTAATTCCAGGCTGGTCTTAAAAAAGGTTGGTCTTTTAAAGTCATAGAATACAGTCCACTTGTTGCATAAAGCCCTGATTTGGCAAAATCTCTAATCATGTATTGAAATGCTTTATCTATGCCAGCTGCTGAAAGTAATATATAAGACCTTATAAGCCAATCTGCCTGAACCAGTTCACTATTTTTCTGACCAATGGGTTTACATTGTTGGGGTGAGTTTTCGGTATCGTATCCGAATTCTGATATCCAAACTTCAACATTAGGTAAATACTTGTCTCTGAAGTCTACAATTTCTTTTGCTTCAGCGTAAACATTCCCTTTTTCGGGGCAAATGCCTTCCTTAGGTTGATTGTCGGGTAAGCCAGCACTATTGCTGTAACGATGATAATTTATTACGTCCCAGGCAAAATCGCCTTTCCTGTTTTTGTCACACCAGTATTTTAGGGCATGTATATAATCTGTTTTAGGGTTCGCCAGCCCAGCCATTACTAGTTTATTCTTTTCTCCGTTATTGTTTATTCCAAAGTTTGGGCCCATCTTTTTTTGGTTACCATCTTTATCAGCACTTGACATGCTGGCGTATTGGTAAGGAGAAAAGTAACTGATACCAGATTCCCACCACTTATCATGTTCATTCCAGTTTTCATAATATTTGACATTTCCATTTTCAGGCTTGCTAAAGTTTTCGGCGTATTTGTGAATGTAAAGTGCATGTCTTGAATAAGTTGCCGGATCGGAGGCAATAGCATTTTTGGTAATTGGTTTAGCCTGTACATTAGTTTCGCCAGTCAGCCATTTGGGTGATTTTTGGAGCGTTGGAACCACTGTTTTCCCCAATTTATTAAGGTTGACATAAAAATTTTGAAAATCAAATCCCTGCTTTGAGATATTGAGATGGAAAGAATCCTTTTGAGGTTCATTCCAATCGGGCCAGTCGTGATACTCCCTGATGCAACCAAACGGTTCTAAAAGTCCCAATGGAACATCTACAAAAGCATTTGTGCCGATAAAATCCTGCATCAATACTTTTTTTTGTTCAGGTGATTTTATCTTAACATTTTCATATTTCTGGCTGGCATCAATCAGAACTTCACCCAGTTTACTTCCTTTTAAAAATGATATGCTTAAAAAGGAAGATGAAGAATTAATTGTGACTTTGTTCCAGCCTAAAGCAAGCTTAGTAGCAATGTTGCCTGGTTTGTCTGGTTGGGCTGAAATAATAACTTCAGAACTTTCCTTACAGTATAAATAAACATCGGTAATGCTTATTTTCTGTAATAATTTAATTATTAAGGATGATTTATAGGCCTTACAAAGTTCCTTGTCTTGCCCATTCCAAAAGGTTTCAGGTTTAGCTGAAGTTTGTTCATCCGCCACAAATGTTCCGTAACCACAGCCCGATTCATTGATGACCATGTCTTTGCTTAATATATATTGAAATTTTAACTGTGGTTTGCTTTGTGTACAACCCATAAAAATCTGGGTTAACAGCATCAGAACAGACATACTCGATTTTTTCAACATAAAAAAGAAGGGTATAGATTTTGTAATAAAGCTAAATATTATAAAATGACAGGATTTTTTTATTGTTTTATAGAATACAAATCAAGATAAACTTTTAATGTGATGCGAATAGGTATTGAAGCCCAGAGATTGTTCAGGCCAAAAAAACACGGAATGGATATCGTTGCGTTGGAATTGATAAAGTCTTTGCATGAAATTGACAGGGTAAATGAATATCACATATTTGTAAAAAAGGATGCCGACGTTTTATGCCTTAATCTTACCCATCCGAATTTTATACTTCATGTTATGCCATCTATGCCTTACCCTATTTGGGAACAGGTTTACTTGCCATATTATGTAGCTAAATTGAAATTAGATGTTTTACATTGTACTGCAAACACTGCACCCATATTTGCATCCTGTAAGAAAGTAGTGACATTGCACGATATTATTTTTTTAGAGGTTAATCCATTAAACAAAGGAACACTTTACCAGAAATTCGGGAATTTATACCGGAAGTATTTAGTACCAGAAATGGTAAAAAGTACTGATATGCTTATTACAGTTTCATACTTTGAACAGAAAAGAATAAAAGAACATTTTCATTATGGTGATGATAAAGTAAAGGTTGTATACAATGGTGTGGGTAACCATTTCTTCCATCAACATTCGCCTGAAGAGATCAAAAGCATAAAGCTTAAATATAAATTGCCTGAGAAGTTTATACTCTTTTTGGGAAATCAAAATCCTAAGAAAAACCTTCCAAATGTAATTCGTGCATATTCAAAATACCTTCAAGAGAATGGAAATTTAAATCTTGTGGTGCTTGATTATCCTAAAGAAAGCCTGAAAAACTTTGTAAATTCTGAAGGTTTGGATGTTAGAATAATTGACAAAACATTCTCTCCTGGTTATGTAAATAATAAAGAACTGCCTCTTCTAATCCAGGCTTGTGACATATTTTTATATCCTTCATTACGGGAAAGTTTCGGAATACCGATCCTTGAAGCGATGGCCTGTAATGTTCCAGTTATAACTTCAAACACATCTTCAATGCCAGAAGTTGCCGGAGATGCAGCTGTTTTTGTAAACCCAGAATCGGTCGAGGAAATAGTTGCAGCGCTAATTAATGTAGAAAACAACCCCGAATTGCAAGCAGAGTTAATTGCAAAAGGCGCTAAAAGAAGCGCCGAATTTTCATGGACATCTTCTGCAAGGCAGAGTATTCAAATTTATGAGAACCTGGTTTCTTAAACTGAAAGACTGAAAAGATTGCCAAAAACCCACCAGCTATTAAAAGGTAGTAGATTTTTGAGTTTATAGGTACTGAAACAAGCCGACAGCAAGAAACAGGGTCATAACCTGGATCGGTGCATAAAAGATCACAAATATTTTCTTCTCCAACAGCACAATCACAATCGGGTTGTGCTGTTGTGGGATTCGTTACAAATACCAGAAACAAAAGGAGGCTGAAATATAATACCTTGTTAAAAACTTTTTTCATTTTTATTGGATTACCAGTTTGCCGGTATAGTCTTTTCCGTTGGTATTTACCTTGTAATAATAAATTCCTGCCACGATTTTATCTTTTTCAATGCTCCAGTCTATTTTATTCTCGCCATAATGACCTGCAATTTCCGAATTATAAACCATTTGTCCGTTTAAATTTAAGACTTCCAGGTTTATTAATCCAGCTGATTCCAACATAACATTGAATGCTGTTGCATGTTCAGCAGGATTGGGGTGTACAGTTAAGTTATTGGAAACCATGTTATTGGTTTCATAATTAGTAACAAGCGCCGATGGCAAATTGTTAAATACAACTTCAAACCTGGTTTTTGTATCTAATGCGGTAGCTGAAAACTGGTACGAAAAATTCTTCTTAATATCGGTCAGTGTACCTAATGTATTATCTTTTAGGTAAATGTCTATATCTGGAGGGAATGATTCCATTTCAGAGAAATCAAGATAGAAGTTGCCGTTATAGTAAGCTTGAACATAGACAGGTACACTCAAATTTTTAGCATAATAGGGCAAAGTATTTATAGTTAAATTATCTGATCCTGCGATTGTAGATATGTTCTGATAATTACCTACATATTTAATTGCATCATATTCATCATCAAAATTTTTGGTAGCATCTTCATAAAACCTTAAGATCGCTTCATCTGCCTGATATTCATCATTCCTTAAATTTATACGAAGAAAAGGATAAGATGCTTCTCTGTAAAAAACAGGTTGAATAGTATCACTTCTTTTTGCGTTTTCATTGATATTAAGTGTGCCATTGTTTTTGGCTTTCACAACAAATCCTTGTCCTGAATTTATAATTGGAGACATTCCCAATGTGGCAACTCTTGGCGCACCAGTTCCTCCTGGCCCTTTATAAACCCTGTAAGTTTTTTTTGCTCCATCCCACATATAGAATGCGTCTTCAACATCAGGACTTATTGCCGTTATAGCTTTCCAGTCAATTTCACAAGGGTAAGGGTTGCTGACAACATTCCACCCGATGTTGTTTTTAGTTACGGGAATATTCAAAGTACCAGTATTACTTGATCCGTTTCCAACCATAGGAGGTCCGCTAATTTCCAGAAAACCAGAACTATCCGAATATATAATGTCTTCATTTCTCAACAAGGCTCTATAACCTATTCCCATAGCAAGAACTGTGTTTGAATCTTTTATACCATTCCATTTTCCAATTTGCTCATTATACGAAGCCAAGGTGGATATTTGATTGGGTTGGAATCCTAATATGGTAAAATACTTATCAAGAATAGCAGCCTTTGTTGATTTGATAGGAGTTCCGATGTAGTAGTAGGATAGTTTTTTAAATGGCCCTATCAAACGTTGCCATTTGATATCGCCGGTTAGTGTAGCATTTGCTTCAACTTTCGCAATACGAGCAGTTCCATAAATATCTGATGCCAGGATCAGGAAATTTCCAGTATTAAATGTTCCGCTTTTTAATTTTAATGTATTTGACAGCTTAAGTGAGTCTTTCAAGAATATTGTTCTTCCAACATTAATGTTGGCAGTAATATCTTTAAAATTAAAACTGGAAATACTTGGATAAATATATGAGTCCAGGCTACTGGTTGTGTTTATATTTATAATCCCCAGGTAACTTGAAATTCTTGCAGTTTTGTTAAGAGGATTTAATGCCCCATTACCCTCAATTGACAAAAGTCCACTTCCAATATTGATTGTCGAATTTTGCCCGGGAAGTAAACCTCCGCCAGAAACCGAACCAAGTTTGAGTTGCGAGCCATTTAATAAAGTGATAGTACTGGTATCGGAGTATACCAAACTATTAAGAGAAAGGTCACCAGCTTTTGTATCAATTAGATGTGATTTTTTAAGGAGGACTAGGGTAATATTTTCGAAGACAGGCAGTGAGTCGTTTAGTATAAGATCACCTGAGAGCTTTATCACTGTTGGTTTTCCTTTTAAGGTAACACCTGACTCCAGAATAAGATTTCCTTTGATATTGACAGTGTCATTTACCAAAGTTTTTAGTCCTGTACTATCAAGTTTGAGAGTACCATAGTTTTTGTTTCTTAATTTCGATTTCCCTGAGAGTACCAAGGTTGAAAGACTATCTATAAAACTTAGAACCGGAACAGAATCTGATTTCACATTAAGCTGAGATCCAGGACCCAATTCAAGTATTCCATTTAGTACTACACCTTTTGAAATTTTAAATTTGGTGCCCTGACTTAAAACTATTTTAGAATAATTTCCTGTTACATCCCAGTTTAAATTTAAGACAGTTTCATTGGGTCTGTTGGCAAAAACATATACCTGACTACCTGTGTAAAAATTTGTTGGATTACTTCCTGAGCCATCATTTTGTCTTCCCCAGGTGGTTGTGTTTGTAATAATGCCAGTTGCAGATGAATAATAAGTCACACCAGGTCTAGCAGTTACTAAATTGGTCCAGCCAGAGTTAAATTTGCCGTTTATAGCTTTTACATAAAATGTGTATAGAATTGCTCCCGTTAATCCAGTCACATTGTATTGGCTTGAATTGGCGGGTAGTAGAGCAACCATATTATATGTAAGACCATTATCTTCAGACTTATACACCTGGTAACCTGTTTCTATAACATCGTTGTCTAGCCAGGTAAGACTTATAGTAGATCCATCAACTACTGATGCAGCTAATGAAGTAGGATTTGCCGGAGACCGATAGTCCTTTAAAGAATCAAGACGGTTTACATAAGTTACCCTACCATCTGCATTCCTCATTTGTTCAACGAGAATTCTGGCTTCCCAGATATCGTTCCCAGACTTGGTTTGTTCAGCTTTTTCAACAGCTGTTTTTGTTAAGGCTAATAGATTTGGTTTGTTGGCTGGTAAAAGGGCACAAATTGTATCTGTTGGTCCAACTGCAATTAATTGATTACTTGCATCATAATCTTCAGGATTGGAAAATCTGCCGGTATAAACATACCTTAAAGCATAATTGATATAATAATTGGTCATTATATCTACATATGGGTTTGAATACACATTATTAAACGGCACTGAACTAGGGTGGATCCCATCTGGGCCTAACATTTTTTGCCTGTTAAGGAAAATAGGGTAGTAGTTTACACTTGATCTTTTCTCGGCAAAATTATAGGCGTAAGGAGTTAATGTTTTTGTTAAACTATCTATCAAAAGATTAATAGGTAACGAACCATTCTCCTGACTTCTGCCTCTAAGTGCTGCTGGTGGTGATGGATTAACAAAAGCAGCAATCCTGGTTGTTCCTGGACAATAATCTTTGTAATCCCTAAAATGCATACGGGATATTAAGGCCAATTTACCGGAAGATTGAATAGCTTGAATTATGAATGTAAAATTATCAATCAGATTTTTAGCTGCTGGCAATGATGATAGTTTTGAGTAAGTTAATGGCCTAACACCATTGGTTGAACTATTCACGTCATTACCACCCTGGTGAACTATTACACAAGTAGCATAAGGGTGCCGAGACAAATCGGTGTTTATAGAATCTTTGAGGTATTTTGAAGCTACTCCCGGGGTTGATAGATTAAAAATCAAGGCCTCTGAAGCATAGGCACTAAGGTCAGAAATTGTGGCAAGTTGCTTTCTGAACTGGATCATTCCCAATGGAATGTTTGTTTTCTCTACAGATGCACCTTCTAAAAGAAAGTAATTATGCCTTACACCTGGTCCAAGCAAACTATATGCACCAATTTCGGTAACGAGTATTCCACCATAAGTTCCTTTATTACTTTGACTTACAATTTCAACCTTTATCCAATTACCGGCTAATGATGCTGGTATGTCAATTTTTTGTAATTGGTTGCTGTATCTTGAAAACCATGGACTCGGGTTAAGCGCAGTAAATGTTACGTTGTCAGGAGATGAAGAGACCTTGATTTTATATTGATTGTAACCATCTCCATCGTTTTTAAAATCGAAGAACTCGTCTGCAATTTTAGCTGTGTCTGGAGTAAGGTTTTTAACAGACATGATGTTAAAAGTAATTATTCCCCCATAAGTCATTCCAGAAGCGGTAGGAAGCTGAATAGAGAAATTAGAACTATCGTTTTTCTCTATATATAGATATTTTAGAAAGTCTTTTTTTGCTACTAAGTTGGTTTTTAGTTTGCCAATATTATTAGTGTATGGAGTAAAAACACTTCCAGAATATGATCTGAAATTGTTGGTCACGTCTTGCACAGGCATTTTCCAACTCAAGGCACTTGGTGTTACAGGTTGGTAGATTGAAGAACTGTCTATATTACTAAAAGCAGATTTGTTGTCATTATAAGCTCTAACCTTGTAATAATATTTTTGGGTAAGAGCAGCTGATGAGTCCTGGTAAAATGTTAGTCCTGGATTAGCAATTGAATCTACCCTGAAATAAACACCATTTTTTGAAGTTGATTTATATATAGAAAATCCATAGCCACTTGACACAGAATTATTTTGCCAGGTAAGATTGACATGTTTTGGGCCTAAAACCACAACTTTAAGGTTGGAAGGTGCATTGGGAATATTAAGGGTTACACCGGAAACTATATTACTAAAAGCTGATGCACCTGCCTGATTATAAGCCTTTAATTTGTAATAATAAGTTGTATTAATTACGCCTGTACTGTCATCATATCCTGTAGCGTTTCTTGGCGCAAATCCAATTTTTGTAAAATATTTCGTTGGGTCCTGGCTTTTCCATATTTCAAAACCACTTTCATTTGGGCAGGAATTATCAATGAAACCTAACCTGATTATTGAATTTGAAATACCTGAAACGGTTTGGAGAGTTGGTACAATTGTGGGAGCGGTAATCGCAGTAGAAGATATAGTTAGGAATCTGTCACCACCAGCACCATTTAAATAAGCATTGGTAAAATGAACAATGGAAAAACCTGTTTCACTAAATATTTTTAAAGCATAAAAGTATTGAGTTGAGGGCAATAGGTTGGTAGAATCTATATAAGTAATTGCGCTACTATTGCCATTTCTTACGATAGTCCCAATTTTAGAAAAAACAGAACTTGTGGATATGGATGTGGCTTTTATTCTATAAAATTCTAATGATTTTACAGTTGGGTCTGGAGCTGAACTGAAGTTAACAGTCAAGCTTACCTTTTTTGTACTTGTAGAAACAATTTCGACAGGCATTGACATGCCTGTAAAATTATTTGTTACAGGGGGAGTGTTACTTGCTGTAGGGTCAGCACCAAAATAATTAAGATTACCTGCAGGAATAGTAGATTTGCTTGCTCCTGGTGTTTTCCATGTTAGAGCTAAATATTGACCTCCACCTGCTTCAAAAAATTCATAAACAAATGGATACCAAGTATTTGCATTTAATGAAATGGTACCTGAAGTTTCTACAGGACCTTGAGGGGCATTTCGATTTATAATTACACTATTATTGATTGTAAGCCGTGCACCGTCATCTGATGTATTGTAGAATGTATATGTTCCCGATGATCCACCTGTTTTGATGAATCCTGAAATCCTTAAGGCAAAGTAATCAACAACACTTATAATATTTTTATTATTTAAAGCACTTAAAACCACAGGCGAACCTCCATCTGTTAACAATGGTGTTAATGTTGATCCTGAAAGTGAACCTAAAGTATTGATAACGACTTGTCTGTCAGGAGTTAATTGAGTAAAATCAGGTAATTTGTTCCAAGGGTCGTTAGGATCTTTCTTGATGTAAAAATTAGCATATAATCCTGCTCCATTGTAGGCGAAAGGGACAATATTACTTTTGCCTGATTTATTTCCACTATAGTCTTCCGCCTCAACAGAGAACATGTAAACTTCATTTTTATTCAGATTAATACTTATAGTTGTATCAGTTGTAGATCCCAGTACAACATTGCCTGAGTAAACAGCATATCTTTTAAGAGCGTACTTATCAGTTGATTTGTTCCATAACAATGTAATTTGACCTGAAGGTGTAAGATTATACATGGATAGGTTTTGAGGAATTGTTGGTAAGGTTACGTCCTTAAAAGTTTCCACATAAGCCTTTTCACTGCTTAAAGTTGCAGCCACTTTATTGACAGAACGTATCTTGTAGTAATAACCAGTTGAAGGATTTAAACCAAAATCTGTGAATGAAACTGTATTTGCAGAAACAAGTTTTACAAAAACATATCCTGAGTTTGCCAGGTTTGACCTGTAGATTTCGTAACCTGTTTCATCAGAAACGTTATTCCAGCTCACTAAAACTGAATCCGGACTAATCGGAATGGCTTTGATATTAGTTGCCATTGATGGAGGAGGTGTTCCCATAGAACCCACTTTAACAGCAAAAGTATCTGAACTAACAGAAATACATCCGGTAGTTTGTTTTACTTTCAAACTATAACTGCCAGAATTGGAAATAGTATTTTGCTGAGTAGTTACCCCATTGCTCCATTGGTACAGATTAAAGCCAGCAGGTCCTGTCAAAACAAGGTTTGATCCTGAAGGTGAAGGAACAATTAAACTTTGACTAGCTGTTACGACAGGCTTTGGAGCCGCCACATCCTTATAGACATATACCGAGTTTGATGAAGAAACACTGGATGTAGGTGAAATTTTATATTTCAAACTGTAATTTCCATTGACTGTAATATTTCTTAATTTATTTGAGGCCACACCAGGTATAAGAGTATCACCTTTGTACCATTGATAATTGTAAAAACCTTCAGAAAAACCTAATGCTGCAGTAGTTCCCGGGCAAAAAGGATTTTTAGCCAATACCATTATTTTATTTTTTCTCGCTCTATTTATATAAGGGAAAAAGTCAGGTTCTGCATAAGCAGTAGACCATACACCATGGCCAATGTTTGCATATTCAGTATACCTGGTAATGTCTGTATCTACTGCACCCGAATCCCTTAATGCCTTAATTACTTGTTGAGAAATATATGGGATAGGATTATTATCTAAACCACCTTGAAAAAGCCAAATTGGAATATTTACAACTTTTCCCATTTGGGACATATCTCCTGGGGTTGACATTGGTAATGCAGCTGCAAAAAGGTCTGGCCTGTGGTATAAACTAGCCCATGTTCCGGTTCCACCAGAAGATAATCCATGAATTACAATACGAGTAGGGTCAACTCTATAATTTTTTATCAAAGAATCAATTACGTCATGTACCTGACTAAGTGCAGAAGTTAACTGTGGCGAGTTTGCAAAATATGGGCTGTTAGTCCATTGGCCATAAGGTTCCTGAGGATATAGTACA
>JACMRH010000099.1 GCA_014376535.1 Cytophagales bacterium
GTTGTTAAAAACTGATAGTGTGATTTGCAGAGGCGATCCTATTAAACCAAAATATTTAAATCTTCAGGATACATCCAAACTTACATTTAACTGGTTTAAAAAGGGATTGTTGGTTTCTCAAAAAACCAGTCCAAGTCTGGGAGATTCTGGTATTTATGTTTTGAATGTTAAAAACCTTGATGGTTGCTCAATAAAGGATTCTCTTAAACTTATATCTTTCACTGCCGATGCAGGACTTGATACAAGCATTTGTATTGATAATGGTAGAATATATTTGAAAGCTGTTCTTAAAGATAAACTTGCAAAAGGTATTTGGAGATCGGAAGGATTTGCAAGTGTAAACTTTCCTGACAGCATGAAAACTACAGTTTCAAACCTTCAGCCGTTTGGTGCTCAAAAAGGACAAGATGCCAACAGGTTCGTATGGAGTGTTACTAAAGCAGGTTGTACAGAAATTGATACTGCTAAGATTTATTTTGCTAAAGTAGTAATTACTGTAACTGATGTTGATAGTGTTTTAGCGGGTAATGATATTGAGATTAAAGTAACCAAAAATGATAGGTATTCTTTAGGTGACAAATTGAAAGTAAATTATGACACAATTCGTCCCACATCTCCTTTTAAATCAATTGCAATAATTGGTGATACTTTGGTATTTAAAACCAAGATTACAATACCAGGAAGGGATTCTATCTATTATACCCTATCCAATCAGTGCGGTGTGTCTAGTACTGCCAAAGTAATTGTTCTTGTTAAAAATACCCCGCCAAATTCTCGGCCTTTTATTAGTTCAGTAAGGAGTGGGACTGTTTTCGTATACTCTATCCCTATAGAATCTCTAGACGTTAACAAGAATATCAATCTTTCAACTATTTCTTTTGATAAATCTATCTCAGGTGTAAAGACTTCCTGGAATTACAACAATGATAGTTCTATGATAGTTTTTACTTTCGATTATTCAAAAATCCCTTATTTTAATGGAAATGATAAGGTGCAATTCAGGATTTGTGACAAAGAAATCATTCTTGATTGCCCAGAATTGATTTTCAACATTTCTGTAGAAGGTACTTTAATCGTTTACAACGCAGTTTCTCCAAATGCAGACTTTAAAAATGATTTCTTCCTAATAGAAGGCATTACTCCTGAAAATAAGGTTTCAGTAAAAATATTCAATCGTTGGGGCGATGTGGTTTATTCCGAAGATGATTATAATAGTACCACAAGAAGATTTGATGGTGGAAACCTGCCAGATGGAACTTACTACTATGTTATTAAACAAAGCAATGGAGCAGAACCATTGGAGAATTTTTTAGTGCTCCAGCGTTAATATACCTTTTTTAGGATACTCTGGAATACCCAATTTCAGAGTATCCATTAATCTATAAACCATTTCCCTTTTTCTGTAACAGTCAGGCTGTCATACATGCGTACTTTTGTTATGTAAACAAATATTTAATGAAAACGCTGAAATTTAATACAGACATTAAGTGCGCAGGATGTGTAGCGGGAGTTAGCCCATTCCTAAATGGTGATAAAAATATTAAAAAGTGGGATGTTGACATAAGCGATCCACAAAAAGTCCTGACCGTTGAATCAGACCTTGAAGAGAATCAGGTAGTTGAATTGGTAAGTAAAGCAGGGTTTAAGGCGAAGTCAATTGATTAAATGATGAATTATAAGTGATGAATTATGAATTCACCACTGTCAACCGTAAACTGTTCACAGTCAACTTAAATAAAAAATGAAATCCAACTTCCCCATTACCGGAATGACCTGTGCTTCCTGTGCTTCCAGTGTAGAATCTATGCTGAAAAATACAATAGGTGTAATGGAGGCTTCTGTTAATTATGCTAATCAGATGGGATTCGTGACTTATGATCCTTTGAAAGTCAGCCCAGAAGTTTTGAAAAAGACCATTCAGTCAATTGGCTATGATTTATTAATTGAGCCAACAAAAAATGTTCAGGAAACTGCTGATAGGATTCAAGCTGATTCTTTACGGAAAATCAAATTGCAAACTATTGGGTCAATCATTTTATCCGTCCCGGTGGTCATAATTGGCATGTTTTTCATGGAGATGGCCTATGGTAATTATATCCAACTAATTCTTTCTGCACCGGTTGTTTTCGGTTTTGGATTTCATTTTTTTAAAAGTGCCTGGAAAAAATTAATGCATGGCCAGGCCAATATGGATACTTTGGTCGCAGTAAGTACCGGGATTGCTTTTGTTTTTAGCTTGTTCAATACTTTTTATCCTGAATATTGGCGCAATCAAGGTTTACACGCCCATGTTTATTACGAAGCGTCAGCTGTTGTTGTAGCATTTGTATCGCTGGGAAAATGGCTTGAAGAAAAGGCTAAATCAGGTACATCAACAGCTATTAGAAAGCTAATTGGTTTGCAATCCAAAACCGTCAGGATTAAAAAAGGGGATGGTTCTGAGGAGGAAATAGATATTGGATTGGTTAAAATAGGATCCACTGTTGTAGCCAGACCGGGTGAGAAAATCGCTGTTGATGGAATAGTGTTAAACGGTAATTCTTTTGTGGATGAAAGTACTATTACCGGTGAGCCTATTCCTGCTGGCAAAGAAAAAGGTGATAAACTTTTTGCAGGAACAATCAATCAGCAAGGTATACTTCATTACCAGGCTGAAAAAATCGGGGAGGAAACTGTGATGGCCCAAATTATCAAAATGGTACAGGATGCGCAGGGAAGTAAAGCTCCCGTGCAAAAGCTGGTGGATAAAATTGCCGGAATCTTTGTGCCTGTCGTGATGTTTCTGGCACTCCTGGTTTTTGCTATCTGGATGGTTTTTGGAACAGAAAATGCATTTGCGCAAGGATTAATGGCTGCTGTTACAGTTCTGGTCATTGCTTGTCCGTGTGCCTTAGGCCTTGCAACCCCAACTGCCATTATGGTAGGGATTGGTAAGGGTGCAGATAACCATATCCTAATTAAAGATGCTGAAAGCCTTGAACTTGCCTGCAAAATCAACACAATAGTTTTAGATAAAACCGGGACTATTACAGAAGGAAAACCGGTGGTGAACGAAATGTATTTGGTTGAAGGAGGTTCCCAACACATGGATGTTTTATTTATGATGGAATCTGTCTCAAGTCATCCCCTCGCAAAAGCAATTGTAGACTATTTGAAACTAGAAAATCTAAACCAGGTTTTAAATGAAGGTTACGAAAATATTCCAGGAAAAGGAGCTAAGGCAACAATAAACGGCCAGGTCTATTTCGTAGGAAATGAAAAATTAATTTCAGAAAACCATATTGCACTACCAGAAGAGGTAAAGTCCAAAATTCTAGAATGGAATAAACAGGCGAAGACTTTGGTTTATTTTTCAAATTCAAATTCGGTTTTGGCTGTCATAGCCATTTCAGATGTTGTGAAAGAAAGTTCTTTCAAAGCAATTGATCTTTTAAAACAAGCCGGAATTGAAGTTCACATGCTTACTGGCGATAATCAAATGACTGCAGAAGCAGTTGCAAATCAAACAGGTATCGATAATTTCAAAGGAGGAGTATTGCCTGCAGAAAAAGCATCTTTTGTAAAGGAATTGCAATCTGAAGGGAAAATTGTTGCCATGGTTGGCGATGGTATCAACGATTCAAACGCTCTTGCCCAGGCTGATGTTAGTATTGCTATGGGTAAAGGATCCGATATAGCCATAGATGTAGCCCAAATAACCTTGCTTACTTCTGATCTGAGTGCTATTCCAAAAGCAATCAAATTATCCCAAAAAACTGTTTCAACTATTAAGCAGAACCTCTTCTGGGCATTTGTTTATAATTTAATAGGAATTCCGGTTGCTGCCGGAGTTTTATATCCCATTTGGGGAATATTACTTGACCCCATGATGGCAAGCGCAGCCATGGCCCTTAGCTCGGTTTCAGTTGTACTAAATAGCTTGAGATTGAAAACCATTAAGTTGTAAAGTTCAATTAATCCCTTTCCACCATTCTGGAAAGTTTGTTAAAGAATCTTTAAGGTTTACTTCTTCACCAATCATAGGATGCAGAATATTTATATTCAATCTCTTAGCTTCATTATTAACACGCAAAATTGGATCATCCCAGGCATGGTTGCCTAATGAGAATTTAGCCCAGTGAACTGGCATAAATACCTTGGCATTTAAATCTTGTGAAGCTTTTACAACTTCTTCTGGCATCATGTGGATATATTTCCAGCTTTTGTCATATTGTCCGCATTCCAGTATGGCCAGGTCAAAAGGGCCATATTTTGTTCCTATTTCTGCAAAGTGCTTGTCATAACCAGAGTCACCGCCAATGTAAATAGTCATAGTTGGAGTTTTTAAGACAAAAGAAACCCATAATGCTTTATTTCTGGTAAGGCTCCGACCTGAAAAATGCCTTGCCGGTGTGGCTGTTATTGAAAAGCCGCTGTCTAGGATCTCCGTTTCATGCCAATCTTTTTCAATGATATTTGAAGCATCAAAACCCCAATGTTCCAAATGCTGGCCAGTTCCCAATCCTGTCACAATTTTTTTTATTTTTGGTTGAAGTGCAAGCATCGTCTCATAGTCAAGATGGTCCCAATGGTCATGAGAAATAAAAAGGTAATCAATCTCAGGCAATTCGGCTGGGGAGTAAACGTCCGTCCCGGGATAACTAAGTGTTGTAGCAATGATAGGAGAAGCGGCCCCACTGAGAACAGGATCTACTAAGATTTTTTTACCATCCAACTGAAGGAAATAAGAAGCATGTCCAAACCAGACCAAAGTATTTTGATTCGGGTCCAGATTTAAAAGATCTGTTTTTTTTGAAGGTACTATTGACGAAGGCTTGTTCCTTTTGTTTTTATTAAAGATGAATTCCTTAATTACGCCGTAATAACTTGCATCCTCTGCAAGATCAGGAGTAAAACTTTGGTTTTGGAACTTACCGTCTTTATAATTAGGTGATTGTTCTATCCTGAATAATCTTTCTCCAGATGGTAATTTTCCAAATTTCGCTTGCTGAAGGAAAAAATAGACACAAAGCCCCAAAAGCGAAAGAGTAAACAAAAAGATTATTGCAGTCATTTTTAAAATTTTCATTTAGAAAAATATCTATTATTATACTATAACTCAAATATAAGAATTGAGATGCTAACAGTATTATTCAAAATGCCTTCACGAAATAAGAGTGGTCCAGGATTTTTTCATTTTAAAGTGCCTGCAAATATTTTATGGATATTAATGTCGGTTTTCATTTGTAGTAAAGCATTTTCACAAACTCCAGAGTACAAATTTCACACCTCAATCAATATAATTAAAAAGGAAAATTTTACTCCTAAAACCGATTCAATACTTCAAAAATCAATATTTTTTATTGACAGTATTGTAAACACTGAAAACTTCCGCAAAGCAATAATCTCAGCCAATTTCGTGAATGTTAAAGGCTGTTCAAACCAGGAAATTTTGCGTCTTTTTCTAGGTGGAGGCGAGATTTCAAAGCCAATTTTAAATGATACAATGGAGTTTGAATTGGCAATTTATCCTAACCAGAATGGAGATAACATTGGCTCAACCTATAATTCCAGAAAGATAGTTTCAAGTGAAAAATACATTTTTAAGAATGGTGCAAGATGTTATGCTGCACACCTCATTCATGAATATTGTCACACTATTGGATACGATGGTTTTGGTTTTGCCCATATACACAACACCAGCAATGGAAGAAAGCGAGAAAAATGCCTTAGTGTGCCTTATGTGATCGGAGAAATTGCCAGGAAACAACTGGGTATAAAAACTTGTCATTTTGAATGTGAAGGTTTTGAAGAGTAAAGCTTCATTAACCTACTTCATCCAGACTTTTCCGGTCTGGCTCTTTCAATTTCTTAAATTCAGTTGGGGTAAAGCCTGTTAATTCTTTGAATTGTGAAGACAATGCGGCAGAACTACTGTAATGTAAACTATTTGCAATCTCATTGAGGTTCAATTCATTATAAGTTAAAAGAGCTTTTGCCCGTTCAATCTTTTGCAAAATCATAAAACGTTCAATGGTAATGCCTTGATTTTCAGTAAAAATTCCACTGATGTGAGAGTAATCATAGCCAATTTCCTTTGACAGAAAATCTGACATTTTGGAAAGTTTATGATCCTCATATTGGTCAATTAACTGAAAAATGAGGTTTTTAACCTTTTCGACAATTTTTGCTTTTTTGTCTTCTAATAATTCAAAGCCCTTTTCAAGGAGTTTGTCTTTTAAGATGTTTATTGAATTGAGCTCAAGATCCTTTTTCAATACAACTTCACCCAATTGAATACTTTCAAAATGTAAATCCATTTCTTTCAAAATACCCTCTACAGATTCCACACATCTCGGGCAAACCATGTTTTTGATAGGAAGTATTTTGCTCATTTTTAATTTATAAGGACTTTGTTTTGAACTCAGATTATAGATTTTGTCAATTTTAAAACGTCTTTTCCCAAACCTCAGGAATAAACCCCAAAACATATTCACCTTCCAGGTCTGCCAATGGCCTTTTTATCAAAGAAGGTTTCTCCATCATCAAAGCAATTGCAGTATTGGCATTTTTTACCAATGCTTTTTGTTCATCAGAAAGCTGCTTCCAGGTTGTTCCTTTAACATTAATAATCTGCTCTAAGTTTAATTTTGTCAGCCATTTACGAATCGTTTCCTCATCTATCCCCGCCTTTTTATAATCATGAAAGGAATATTTCACTCCTTTCGAATCCAGCCAGTTGAAAGCCTTCTTCATTGTATCGCAATTCTTAATTCCGTAAATTTTTATCATATAAATTATAGCCAGGGCAAAAGTAATGATTTCTGCTGTGGATTAAGCCCCTCTCCTTTGGAGAGGGGTTGGGGTGAGGTTTCTTGGCTGGTCTTTCAAATAAAATCCCTAATTTGCGCCTCTTTTATTCAGTTTTAACAGATGATCAGGATTACCTTACCCGATGGTTCAGGCCGTGAGTATCCGAAAGGAACTTCCAGCATTGAAATAGCCCGCAGTATCAGCGAAGGCTTGATGCGCAATGTGCTGGCAGCAAAAGTAAATGGCAAAGTACAAGACGCCAATTTACCAATCAACGAAGATTCAACCCTTCAACTGCTCACATGGAATGATACGGATGGTAAGTCGACATTCTGGCATTCTTCTGCTCACTTATTGGCAGAAGCACTGGAAGCTTTGTATCCAGGTGTCAAATTAGGAATAGGACCTGCGATTGAAACAGGTTTTTACTATGATATCGATTTAGGAGAAAGATCATTTTCTCAGGATGATTTCAAAAAAGTAGAAGATAAAATGCTCGAACTGGCCCGCACCAAAAGCGACTACAAAAGAGCAGAAATAAGCAAAGCTGATGCCATAAATTACTTCACTGAAAAAGGCGACGAATATAAGCTGGAATTGCTTGAAGGACTGGAAGATGGAAGTATCACTTTCTACACTCAGGGCAATTTTACAGACCTTTGCCGTGGACCACATATCCCTAATACAGGTTTTATCAAAGCTGTAAAGTTGATGAACGTGGCCGGAGCCTTTTGGCGCGGGGACGACAAACGCAAAATGCTTACAAGAGTATATGCTGTTACATTCCCTCAGGCAAAAGAACTGGAGCAATATTTACATATTTTAGAAGAGGCCAAAAAGCGTGACCACCGCAAACTAGGACAGGAAATGGAATTGTTCTGTTTCTCAGAAAATGTAGGCAAAGGATTACCTATGTGGCTCCCTAAAGGAACAATCCTTAGAGAACGTTTGGTAAACTTCTTGAAAAAAGCTCAGGAAAAGGCCGGTTACCAGCAAGTAGTAACTCCACATATCGCCAATAAAAAGCTTTATGTGCTTTCCGGGCATTATGAGAAGTATGGAAAAGATTCTTTCCAGTCCATCAAGACTCCGGAAGACGAAGAGTTCTTCCTGAAACCAATGAACTGTCCGCATCACTGTGAAATATATAAATCCAAGCCAAGGTCATACAAAGACCTTCCTATTCGCTTTGCCGAGTTTGGTACAGTGTACCGTTACGAGCAAAGCGGAGAATTGCATGGACTAACCCGTGTAAGAGGGTTTACACAGGACGACGCACATCTTTTCTGTCGTCCGGAACAGGTAAAGGAAGAGTTTATCAAAGTGATAGATTTGGTCTTGTATGTATTTAAATCCCTGGGATTTGAGGATTATACTGCTCAGATTTCTCTAAGAGACCCTAACAACAAGCAGAAATACATCGGGACAGACGAGGCGTGGGCTCAAGCTGAAAATGCGATTATTGAAGCAACTGCAACCCGCGATATCAGAACTGTGACAGAATATGGAGAAGCAGCCTTTTATGGCCCTAAGCTGGATTTCATGGTAAAAGATGCCATAGGCAGAAAGTGGCAGCTTGGAACAATCCAGGTTGATTATAATCTGCCTGAAAAGTTTGAGCTTGAATATGTAGGTTCAGACAATCAGAAACACCGCCCAGTGATGATACACCGTGCACCTTTCGGTTCGCTGGAAAGGTTTACAGCAGTATTGATCGAGCATTGTGCAGGAAACTTCCCATTGTGGCTGGCACCAGAACAATACATTATCCTACCTATTTCAGAGAAATATCAGGAGTATGCAGTAAAAATTAAAAACTTGCTCGACGAGCACGACATAAGAGGATCCATAGATGAGCGTGACGAAAAAATTGGACGCAAAATCCGTGATGCTGAAGTTGCGAAAACTCCCTACATGTTGATAATAGGAGAGAAGGAGCAGGAAGAAGGAACTGTAACAGTCCGCAAGAAATTTGAAGGCGACAAAGGAGCCGTGAGTCCTGAAGATTTCGTCACCAGTTTCCAGAAAGAAGTAGCAGAAGCATTTGCCAAATAGCAGTAATCAAAAGTCCCCCTCCAGAGGGGGATTTTTCTGCGAAGCAGAAATCGGGGGGGAGGTATCAAAACAAATTGATATATAAAAAGTCACAGAATTCAGGGACTTTGGTTCTGTGGCTGGAACCTATATGGCAAACCATTGCTAAGTGATGGTCTGCTAACCTTTTCAAAATATTGGACATGAAAAAGTCGAATAATTAGGCATTGTACATAAATTAGCCTTACTATAAATAAACAACCATGAACTACAAACATTTATTATTTTTCACGATTTTGGGAACTACCCTTAGTGTTGCTTCTGCGCAAGATATTCCATGTTTTGATGCCAGTATGGATAGCATTGAAGTTAATTCTCCTTCCTATATTATTGCTGAAGATCTGGACGGTGACCAAAAAACAGATCTGGTCATTGCTTCCAATAACTATGAGATTGTTGTGTTAAAAGGTCGAGGAAACAAAACATTTGATCCTCCTCAACGATATCCATTGAATAATTATGCTTATAAATTGCAAGTTGCAGACCTTGATAATGACGGGCTCAAAGACATAGTTGTAGATTCTGGCAGGCTTATCTTATGGAATAGCAAAACAAATACATTCTCACAAACCGAGACAGGGAATTCCAGCCAGTTTCAGTTTGCGTTGTCAGATGCCAATAATGACTTCCTATTGGATATTGTCACACCTCTTGGTGTTCAAATAAATTTAGGAGGCAGGAAATTCAGGGCTCCGATATATTTTGGCACATCTTCTTTTTCAAACGCACAGAATGCAGTTGCGATGAGTGATATTAACAAAGATGGTAAAACCGATATGATTGTTTCCGGACCCAACTCAGGCGTATCAATACTATACAATCTTGGCTTTCCAGTTTTCTCACAACCTGTACAAATCGATCATGAGGAGGCCGCAACTTTATTAGCTGTGGATATGAACAATGATGGGTTTGAGGACATTGTTAGTTCCATGTTCCATTCAGATAATTCCGAAGGAATTAGAGTTTTTTTAAATAACAAATCCGGATATTTCGACCAGCCGGTAGTATATAAATATGGCACCTTTCCCCAGGTAATGGATCACGGAGATTTTAATAACGACGGCTTTACAGATCTTGCAAGTGATGCAAACTCCCAAATATTGACGAGCATTAACAACAGAAACGGAGGCATACAATCTGTTACCCACAACGTAGGTAGTAAAGTAAGAGCATTGGCTGTTGGCGACATAGATTCCGACCATTATGATGACATTATTGTGGGCTACACAGGTAAGAACAGTATTCGAATCTTCTATTCAAATATCCCAGAGATAAGAATCCACGAATCCTGTCAAAACAAAGAAACAACGATCTTCACTACAAAAATGTATGCTGGTTATAACTGGAGCAATGGCGCAACAGGAGTACAGGAACAATTTGTGAGCAAAGTCGGACAATATTATGTGGACGTTTTATTGGTAAATCCTTTCGAAACTTGCAACGCCAGAAGCAATACTGTAACAATTAATTCTTCAATCTGTCTGGGAACTGAAGAAATCCTTAAACCTTTGATTCATTTGGAAATCAGCCCAAATCCTACCTCTGATTTCTTAAAGGTACAAGCAGAACCAAATTATTTTCCGTTGACCATACACTTATATGATAAAATGGGCGCACTCAAACTTACCAAAAAGCTGGAATCTTCTACAGATTTAATCCAATTGTCCGAATTTGCAAATGGAATATATTTGCTCAATATCGAATTAGCAAATGGCACCAAGCAAGATCAGAAGCTTGCTATAATTAATTGATACTTGGTAAGTCTTTACTATATATTATAAAGTCAACCCAATTATTTTTCAGAGTATATTCCCAATAAAACTAGCATTAAGTGAGTATTTGCTTAACTGATAGATTTAAAAGAAAGCTATAAATTTTTATATTCTACATAATCATGAAAATCACAATTGTCATATTATTAATCTCTCATCTTGGATTCTGCCAAAGTTTTACCCGGTCAGAATTGCCAACTATTTTATCTAATCCGTGGGAAATGACCTATGGCCCTGATAATTTTTTATGGATAACTGAATCTCAAGGCAAGGTTTCAAGGGTTAATCCAAATACTGGCGAGAAACAAATAGTTTATACTGCTCCTGACTATTATGATGGCTCTCCTGCAGAAGCACTTACCACTTGTTTTAAACCTAAAATTGGAAGTGGAACATTAGGTTTAGCATTAGACCCTAATTTTCTTCAGGCTGGAAACTCTTTTGTCTATTTTTACTATTCCTACAATTCAGGAAATCAGGCAAATCCTAAAACTCGTTTTAAAATTAGTAAGTTAACATGGGATGCAAATGTGGGTCAGGTAACAAATGCTATTGATATTGCTACTTTTCCTTCAGGTTACGAACATCTTGGCGGCCGGTTAATCATTGCCGGAAATGCTCCTCAACATTATATTTTTGTTTCTATAGGTGATTATGGGCCTTCTGAAATAACAGCATCACAATGTTTTCTTCCCCAATCCTTGAATCCGAATAATTTAACCCAAGATCCTTTCACTGCAAACGGAAAAATTCACAGATTGAACCTGGATGGAACAATACCCTCAGATAACCCCATTAAAGGCAATTCTTTTTACACACGAGGTCATAGAAATCCTCAGGGTTTAATGTATAATTCTGATAAGAATATTTTATACGATGTAGAACATGGGGATATAACCGACGATGAGTTGAATGTGTTAGTTGCAGGGATGAATTATGGTTGGAAGACAGTTAGAGGTTATCACGATGGAAATTACGCTGAGGAATTGGATTATATTAATTCTTATTCCCCTAATCCAAACATCCTTAATGACAGGTTAATTGCTCCAATTTATACTTGGTGTAATACGACCTTGCCAACCGATTCGAATAATTTTCCTGGTTATTGTACTATAGCTCCTTCAGATGGCATATTTTATAAAAGTAATGCAATCTCAGATTTTACTAATAGCTTGTTAATAGTCACCTTAAAAAATGGAGAAACGACTGATCAGCAAGTGTTTCGACTCAAACTAAGCTATGATGGAAAGTCTCTCGCACCATCAACCACCGATAATCCAAATCCAAAAAAGCTTTTTGGTAGTGATCAAGCATTAAATGGTAGGTTAAGAGATATTGCAATTTCACCTGATGGGAAAACTATATTTTTAATTAATAATGATTTTAATATACCCCAAAGGATTATAAAATATAAGTTTGAATCAGAAACTGGCATTGAAAAAGACAACAGTCCAATAGATATTAAAATTTACCCAAATCCTTCTTCAAATCACATTTCAATACAGTGTAATGAGGCAATTCAAAATATTAGAATATTGAATATTTTCGGACAAACCATGAATATTGATTATTCAAATATTTCGGATATTAATGTATCAATGTTAAATAGAGGGTATTATGTGGTGAAGGTGAAAATTAAAAACCAGGACTTTGTTAGCAATTTAATTATTGAATAAATCGCATTTTCTGACTTTATTTAATCAAAATATTTTCCTCAAAAAAATTACCGATAAAAATCGGTATCAGTTTCACAAAAAGCCTACCTAAGGCAATTAAAATTTAATTTACAATTTTTGAATGATTTCAGCACACAAAATCATCTGGATTTATTGACTATATTGTTGCAGGCATATTGCCCAACACATATATGGCTTTATTGTAAGCCGCATTCTAAATTTTTATTATGTCAAAATTATCTTATTTAATAAGTGCTTTCGTCATTACGTTATCACTTGCAGCGTGTAATAATCAACCGAAAGAAACAGTAACTGAAACAAAAACAGAAACTATTAAAGAGGTTCCTGCTCCAAAAGAGGTTCCTGCTCCGAAAGTAATAAAAGAGGAAAAAGTTGTTGTGAAAGAAAAAAAATCTACTTCAGTTAAAATTGGACCTAACGGAGGCTCTCTGGAATCAGACGAAATAAACGTAGAGTTTAATAAATAAGAAAATAAAGGAGTTGGTAATACCAGCTCCTTTATTGCTATTATATCTGAAACCTTAAAAGGTTATTGAATTCCAAATTCTTTATAAATCATTTTTGAAAAGCTCACCTGGCTTACCTTTTTTACTCTTCTTCATCCTAAACATTAAGTTTTTCGAAATAGTAAGAGGTAATTACTACCACGACGACTATGATAGCAAAAATAATGGCTAATGATTTAAACTGAGTCTGATAGACAAGGATAGCGGTGGTTAAAAACAGAAATAGCTCAAAAACAATTCTTGAGTTCAATTCGAGTCTGTGTTCGGATTTTGGGGCAGCAAAATAACCCCAAAGAAGAATAGCAGTAAGAGGTAAAATAATTCCCAGCAACCATTTAGTTACTGTACTTTTTCCAAAGGAATAACCCACATATGCTAATGCAATAAACATTCCAAGCTCCAGAAAGAAGAATAATGTAGAATTAATATTTTTTATTAAATGCATATAGGTTGAAGTTTTATGTATAAAATGGATTTGGCTTGCCCTTTAGTCTTAGATTTTTACCCGGTTTTTGTAGAGAATCTGTTGTTGTTTGTCTTTTTGGATGAATGAAAGTGATTGTCAAGTATTAGGGCACATTATTTTTAGAAGGTATTTAAATTAAATGAACATGAAAAAATTTTTCCAAATTATTATTTTAACAAGCAGTATAGCTTTCGCACAAGCACAAAATGCTCAAACTGATGTAACTATCAATATACCAGATCCTAATTTTCTTAAAGCTTTAATTGGGAATAAGATAGATATAAATAATAATGGGTCAATTCAATTTTCAGAAGCTACATCAGTGTTAAGGCTAGATGTAAACAATAAAAACATTAGTTCATTAAAAGGAATCGAATTTTTTAATTCTCTCACATATTTAAACTGCGGCCAAAATAATCTTTCATCTTTAGATATGGGAGATAAACCAAAGCTTGATACTTTATATTGTGCATCAAATGTGCTTACATACTTAAATGTCACAAAATGTCCAAAACTTACAAGTTTGTTCTTTTCTATCAATAACTTAACTACTATTGATTTAAGTGGAAATCCTAAATTAAAAGAGATCTATGGTGATTTAAACAAAATACAAACTCTTGATCTTTCATTAAATAAGGAGTTGGAAATTGTCATCATGGAAAACAACAAATTGCAGTTTGTTAATCTGACTGATAGCCGGAAATTAACTGCTGTTAATTTTAATGGCAATTACTTATCCACTCTGGATTTAACAGTTAACAAAAAGCTTGAATTTCTGATTGTAAATAATAATAATTTCACAAATCTTGATCTCTCTTCTCTTAAATCATTGCAACATGGATATATGCTTGGCAACCCGATCAAAGCCATATGCATACCTTCTGGCTTCGATACATCTTTGTTGGCTGTCGATAACAAACCAAAAGTAAATTTTACTCTTTGCAACACTATTACAGGGGTGGCAGAACTTTTAGTAGAACCATCACGCCAATTTTATCCTAATCCGGCTACAAACGTGATTTTTATTGATAAATCAATCAATGGAGTTAAGATTTATAACTTACAAGGTGAACTTATAGATGTTACTTCTAACAAAAGCATAGACATTTCATTCTTACCTAAGGGTGTATTTCTTGTAGAAATGGAGGATATCTCTGGTAAAATTTCTAAAACGAAATTTATTAAAGAATAAGACAGATTAGCTTAACGAAAATCAGGTCCTTAGCCTCTCTATTGAGTTCTGAGGACTTTTTTGTGCCAATAAAACACTGTTTCAATATTCATTAATCTGTTAGCTAAGCTATTTTGAATTGGTGATTACTCCTGATTGATTTATCTCCTTGCCATTTTTTGTTTAAATTTCATTTCACCCTGTTGTTTTAATTTTACCCATTGTAGCTGGATGAATTTTTGAAAAAAATTTCTCAATTCATTCCAGAAGGGAATATTTCCACATTTGTCCTGTCTTAATTCAAGGAGATAACCATTAGGTCCTTGCCCTTAAAAATAATTTCTGCTTGCAAGGGTCCACAGATGGCAATTTTGAACTTACCAATTTCTCATGTTTTTGATGGAATTCCCGCCAAGTTTGATATAAATTGCCAGCTTGGGAAGGTAAATCCAGTATTTTTTAACTTACAATCAGTTTTGAAGTTGCCGCGTTACCGCATGAGCTCATTAGACCAATCTGCTTGTTTGCATCTTTTGTTTTGTTGTTGTTTCAATATCTAGCGCTTGTTGTCTTTTACCACTACTGACATTCTTTAAATGGCAATGCTTCTTTGATTATTGACAAATAAAAAAGGAGATTGCCTTCCGACAATCTCCTTGAAACTTAATTCTTTTAAAAAATTACTCTTTTCTTATTGTAATTCTGGAAACAGAACCCTTATTGTCAGTTAATTTTAACATATAAAGTCCAGATTGCATATTGGTTATATCTAACACCTCTTTATCTGATACCATTACAATCTCTCCAACACTATTGTAAAGAACACTGGAACGATTGCCCACATTTAAAATACCTTGTGTTGGGTTGGGATAAACATTGATATTTTTTCCACTCATTTCAGTATCATCAATACCAAGAACCAGCGGAGATATTACAGTATTTTTTGAAACTATTAGAGGTGTGGTTGATCTGATATTATTTACAAGACTCACGTTATATTCACCAACAGAAGGAGCAATAAAAGTTACTTTAGCTTCTGTTTCGCTGATTACAGAGGAATAAATAAATGGTATGCTTCCAGAAGTTGTTGGCGAACCTTGTCTGACAAAATAAAAGACATCACCTAAATCAGTACATAAAGGATCTGAAGAACATTTTGTACCGACACCAAATTTTGTGTTGGAACCCGTTATAGTAACGGCAATCTTTTGTCCTTCTACAACAGAATTAGGTGTGAAGGTAAAGGTAGGTGCGGGCTTAGGCAAAACACTAAGATAATTATCAGAACTCAATCCATTATCTAGTTTTAAAGCAAAAACTCCGGGTGAAGGTAATTTAATGGTAACATTAACATGTTGTGCATCTATTATTCTCACAGAAGAAAAAGGTATTGTACCGTAAACAGTTGAGGACCCCTGACTGAAGTAAGAGAAACCAGTACCAATATTTGTGCAGGCAGGATCAGCATTACAAGCATTTCCTTTTCCAAGTTTCACATTTGACCCTGTAATAGTTACACTTAACGTATTGCCAGTAATACCTTCTGATGGACTGATAAAAAAAGAAGGTTTGGGCTTTGGTGTGACAAACAGGTAATTAGATATATATACTCCATTGCTCGTTCTTAAGGTATAAGCACCTGCAGCAGGAAGTTTTATTGATATTACTGCATGCGACTTGTCAGTAATTTTTACATTAGATAAGGGAAATGTTCCCGATGTTGAAGGTGAAGCCTGTCCAAAAAACGATAGTTCTGTGCCTAAATCCATGCATTCAGGCAACATACATTTGTTTCCTTTTCCAAAAACTATATTATCACCTGTGATGGTCACTTTTAGCGTTGTTCCTTCAATCCCTGTATTTGGAGAGATAGAAAGTGAAGGCCTTGGTTTTGGATTAACAATAAAATAATCAGTTGCATTATTGCCATTAAAAGTTTTCACGGTATAATATCCACTGTAAGGCAAACTCAGATTAGCTGTTACATGCTGGTTATCAACATAATTTACAGAAGTTAACGCTGCTGAAATAGTTGAAGAACCGGAATTAAAATAAAGTGAAGATCCAAGATCTATACAATTGGGATTAGAAAGGCAAGAACTACCCTGACCGAAAATGGCTCCATTCCCAGTAATTGTCACTTTTAACAAACTATTTTCTAGTCCAATTGAAGGTGAAATGGTTATGGTTGGTAAAGGCTTTGGCGTAACATTTAATCCATTACTTATAATAGTACCATTTGAAGTAAATAATTGATAATAACCGCTTTGGGCCGGTGCGTAGAAAGAAACTACTGCTTGGCCTGAATCTGTAACCAGGATGGAAGTAAAAGGTAACGAGAGTGTGGAAGATCCTTGATTATAGTGAAATGCATCACCTATATCAGTACAGTTAGGGTTGCCGGAGCATGCAGCTCCTGTACCAATAAAAGTATTTACTCCGCTAACTGTAACAGTTAATAGTGAGTTAACTTCTCCATTTGAAGGAGTTATATATAGTGCCGGACTAGGTTTTGTATATACTGAAAACTGATTAGCAAAGAAAAATCCATTGGAAGTTCTAATAGAATAATTTCCAGCTCCTGGTAAAGTAATAGTTGCCGTAGCTATAGCCGAGGTATCATTCCGGAAATACAAGGTTTCCAATGGAACTGAGCTTACTGAAGAGGATCCTGCTTGAAAGTAAAGAGTGCTACCTAAATCGATGCAATCCGGGTACAGACAAGAACTGCCCTGACCAAAACTCGTTCCATTTCCCGTTATAGTTACAGATAGAGTAGTGTTTTCCAAACCAGATCCTGGAGAAATATATACAGTTGGCTGCTGTTTTGGAGTAACATAAAGCTGATTTGAAACCTGTAAACCTGAAGCTGTAGAAAGTTGATAGTATCCAGAATAAACTGGCAGGTCAAAACCCACCTGTGCATGATTTTGATCTAGAATATTTAAACTTGTAAACGGTAAAGAGGAAGATGTTCCAGAACCTTGGTTGAAATAAAAGGCAGTACCGAGGTCGGTGCAGTTTGGATCGGATAAACAGGAGCTACCACTCCCAAAATAAGTATTAGTTCCGGTAACAGTAACTGTTAAGTTTGTGCCAGATTGCCCTGAGGAGGGTGAAAGTGAAATAGAAGGAACCGGTTTCGGTGCAGTTTCTACTAAAAACTGGTTTGAAAATCCATATCCTGTTGAAGTTTGCAAATAGTAATAACCTAAAGAAGGCACTGTTAATACAGCCTGAGCCATTGTATCGGCAAGAAATGTCAGGGAAGAATATGGAACCGAAATAGTAGAGGATCCAGAATTAAATATAAGGTTGGTACCCAGATCTATACATTGTGGTTGCACACAAGAACTACCCTGCCCAAACCTTACACCACTGCCCGAAATAGTAACAACGAGTTGCGTGCTAGGTTCTGCCTTACTGGGAGAAATAAATAATGATTGTGCCTCGATTCGCGAGCTGATAAAAAGGGACAATATCCCAATAACCAATTTACTAATTTTTAACATAGTTTGATTTGTTTAATAATTGTAAATATAAAAGTTTTCTTTTACTATTCTGCTTGCAGGATTTTAGGATATCCCAACAGTTTTTAAATGATTTTTCATTGTAAAAAATTACAAACAAATTAAGCCGTGCTTCATCAAATTCAGGATTCATCCTTAAAGCTTCGAAGTAATAACGTTTGGCAAGTTCATGGTTTCCTGAAGTTTCATAGGCCGAGGCTAAATTATTCAGGATATGAAAGTTGAAAGGATTAAGCTTATATGCAGATGCAAAGTCCTTTAGTGCTTCATTGTTATTTGATAAGGTAAAATTTGCTACACCTCTATACCAGTCTAACGGAATAGAAGTTGGATCTAATGTGTAAAAAATAGATTTAGCTTTATCACAATTTTTAATCAACAAAGGCCAATGATTTTGCACTCTGTTTACATACATTTTCTTTGTATATGTCTCCCCAATAGTCCTGTAATAACCGATTAGAGTATTGAAGATTAATAATATAATAATTACAGTTCTGACAATAAAATATTTGTCTGTTAAAAGATTTTCAAATTTTATATCAGCCGTTTTTAGCAGAAGGGCAATCAGGGCCATAAAAAGCAAATAATGCTCTATTCTTTCTTTTGGAAAATCAAAAAAGGAAACACTAAGAAAGCCGATAAATGCACTAAATAAAATTAGTATTTTGATGTCCTTTGAAGTCTCACTTTTTTGAAGAAAATACCTTATCACACTTACTGCGATAATTGTATAAAAAGTTAATATTAATATGAGCCCGATAATCCCTGTTTCTGCCCATATCCATAAGAAATCATTGTGAGGACGCTGGAATGTAGTGTTTTGGGTTTCTGCATTTTCAATGCCTCCAATACCATTAGATGCAAATTCTATCTGCCAGTTTCCTGCACCAACTCCTTTTAGCGAGTTTGACTCAATTAAGTCTTTGGTTTTTAATAAAAGTTGAATACGTTCGTTATTGGATCCTTTTCTAAGCTCTACTTCACTTTTAATTCCTGGAGTTATATCTGATTTCATAAAATTCAGCATCGCTATAAAGAGGAAACTAAGAATTAGAAATGCGGAAATTTTTAAAAATGGAAAAGACTTGAGATGGTTTCTGTACCATTTCAGTGAAATAACAAAGAAGCAAAGAATAGAAACTGATAAACCTACATATACCGCCCGTGTTTTTAAGATAAAAAACATACAGGTTTCCAGAAATAAAACCAGAAGAAATAGGGTTTTCCAGACATTGTGTTGATGTGATAGAAATCCTAAAAGAATAAAGGGAAGACACAGGAAAACGAAACTTGCCAAAAGGTTTTTGTGCCCTTGTATCCCATTAATTCCATATGCATCATAAACTGATAAGGACGGTAATTCTGAAAACTGGAATAAGCTAACAATTAAAATAATGATATTAGAAAAGAGGATTGAGCGAAAAACCCATTTTTCAATGTTTTCAGATTTAAAAATACTTTTAAGGAAA
>JACMRH010000100.1 GCA_014376535.1 Cytophagales bacterium
AAAAAATGATAAAAAAAACTTCTCAAGACCAGCGCTTGCCTCCCAATCTGCCGCCGAATGACTTTGAGCAATTACCTGAAAAAGCAGGAGTATATTATTTTTACGATCAGACAAGAAAAGTAATTTACGTAGGAAAGGCAATTAACTTAAAGAAACGGGTGGCCTCCCATTTCAGTGGCCATAATGTCACTCCACAAAGGCAAAATTTCCTGAGAGAAATACACAGTATTTCCTTTGAAGTCTGTGCTACCGAATTAATGGCACTGTTGCTGGAATGTACTGAAATTAAGAAACTGTGGCCTACCTACAACAGGGCACTCAAACGCTTTGACCCTAAGTATGGGCTGTATGAATATGAAGCCCGCAGCGGTTACCGATACTTAGCCATTGGAAAGTTAGGCAAATTTCAGGCGTGCATAGAGTCTTTCAATAGTTTGTATAAAGGCATCAATGTGTTGCGCAGCCTAGTCGAACAATTTGGCATTGATAATCGATTCTGTAACTACGGCATGAACGACCATGGAGAATTTATCCCAAAACCGGATCGGGACAATTTACCTGAAGTGGAACTACACAACGAGCAAGGCGAAAACGCCATTGATTTTTTAGTCAAAAACAGGCCAAGCTTTGCCATTATAGACAAAGGCAGGACTGCGGAAGAACGCAGTTGCATTTGGATTGAAAACGGTCACTTTTATGGTATGGGATATATCGCTTCAGATATTGGTTTTACAGATCCCTCTGATATAAAAAATCATGTCACTACCTACAAAAGCAACCAATACAGTGTGGATTTAATCCTTACTTATGCAGAGAAATATCCGGCTAAGGTTCTTTTTAAACAAACACTATAAAGAATTATGACACTCTTCAACGACACCGAAATATTTACATCAGGCAGTAGTGGAAAAAAAGTTTTTGACCTTCCGGATACCAAACTCATGCTGTATGACAATCTTTTCACCAAAGACGAATCCGATCACTATTACACTACCCTACTTAATACCACGCCATGGCAGGAATATGCTATGGAAATGTATGATAAAACAGTTACTGTCCCAAGAATGATTTCGTGGTACGAAGACAGAGACAATCCAGGTGCCGATGAGACCAAACCGGACTGGACAATAGAATTACAATCCATAAGAGAAAGTGTGGAAAAAATAACAGAGTTTAAATTCAATAGTGTTTTACTAAACCTATATCGCAACGGCAAGGATGGCGTATCATGGCACAGTGACCGCGAACAGAATTTTGGTAAAGATGCAATTATTGCATCAGTAAGTTTTGGTGAAACCCGTATGTTCCGATTGCGCCATAAGTTCAGGAAAGATATTGCTCAGGTCGAAATCCCCCTGCATCACGGTTCGCTTTTATTAATGGCTGGAACAACGCAAAGCTTTTGGCAGCATCAGGTGCCAAAAACGGCAAAAGATATTCTGCCGCGCATTAACCTCACCTTCAGACAGATTAAGCGACAATTGTAATAAATTATTACAATACCCCTTAGAATGAATTATAAATAAATTATTAATTTAGTAATACCCTTTGCCGGTGGCAACCAAAATAAACAAATGACGGATAATATCGAATTAATTAAATTTTTAGACGCACAAAATCAAGTGTACCTAAAAGCGCTCTCAGAAATAAAAAAAGGAAAAAAAACAACGCACTGGATGTGGTATATCTTTCCCCAAATTAAAGGACTGGGATCCAGCGAAACGGCACAGTATTATGGAATCAAAGATTTGAATGAAGCAACTGCCTATTTAAAACATCCCATTCTGGGCAAACACCTAATTGAAATAGCTCAGGAACTATACAATCTCAAAGGAAAAACAGTAACACAAATATTGGGAACACCTGACGATATGAAATTACGCTCCTGCATGACATTATTTGCAAACGTGAAAAATGCCAATCCGTTATTTAATAAGGTTTTAGAAAAATATTTTAATGGAGTACCAGATGAACTTACACTACA
>JACMRH010000101.1 GCA_014376535.1 Cytophagales bacterium
ATTCTAAAGGCAAAACAAATAACCTATGTCCGGTTATAGTCACAGAAAGGAAGTATGTTAGGAAAGCCAAAGGAATGGCACCTGGGCAAGTAATCGTTGACAAGGAAAAAACTATTATGGTTACCCCTTCTGAATTTTGATTATATAAGCTATTACAATTACATTTGAAATCAGATTATTCCCATCCTATGAAATTTATAGCTAAAACGCTTTTTTTACTTCTCATTTTAGGAACCTACATTTCTAAAGCCCAACAAATTGCTGGTGGAGAAATAACTTATGTATGTTTAGGGAATGATAACTACCAGGTAAAATTGGCCCTTTATGGAAAATGTCCAAATCCAAACCTGCCATCTACTGTTAGCCTAAGTGTATTTTCAAACTCAAGTGCATCTATTGGGATTTCTGCAACTTTTGTGCAATCAGGTGCAGATGAAACTATCAAAGCCTGTATAGGAAAACCCACTGCTTGCGAAAACGGTACTGGAGAGTTGTCAGCAGCAATTACGAAAAGAACGTATTTGGTTTCAGTAAAACTTCCTTCCAAACAAAGTGACTGGATATTTTCTATTCAGGGAGGTCCTAGAACAAATGTCAGTTCTATTTCAGCTCAAGATTATATGAGCTTGAGTGCTCTTGTGAATAATAGTGGAACTTTTTGCAATTCCAGTGCCACTTTCGATAACAACCCATTATTTTTTACTTCCTCAAATTTGGCGGTTAACTACGATCCTGGCATTAAAAACCCCGATTCAGATATTCTAGAAGTAAAACTTGTAATTCCTAAAATATCACTTCAAACACCTGTAATTTATAAATCTCCTTACTCAGCTACAAACCCATTTACTTCTCAGGGAGGCATTTCAGTAAACCCAACAAATGGCAAAATTAGCTTTACTCCTACCAAGGCACAGGAAACCAGCATTTTAGCAACACAAATTAAAGAAACACGCGGTGGTGTAGTTGTAGGTTCTGTGGTGAGAGAGATGTACTTTCAAACTTTATCAGAACAAACATCTCCTCCAACATTTGAAAACCAAGACACCATAAAACTTTGCCAGGGAGATCCGGGAGCAGTAAAAATCATTGGTAATTCTTCATCCAGCACTACCTTAGATATTGTTTTTAATAATCAAAACCAATGGCCGGGCACAACTGCTTCAATTGTTAAAAGCAATGGCAAAACAGAATTCAATATCACTGCCGCAAATTTTACTGGAGTTAGACCCATAAATCTCACCTTAGTTGATGATAAATGTGGAATGGTCACTAAAACTTTTTATGTGCAAATAAAGCCTAAACCAGTAATTACAAATCCCATAGAACCTGAACTTGTTCTATTATGTGTAAAGCCATTTCCTATTACTGTAACCGCTAGCGGTGGAAAACTACCCTACAGATATTCATGGGCTAATTCTAATGAAACTTCAGCAACTCTTCAGGTAACATCTGCAACAAATCAAATTGCTACGGTTACTGATGCTAATAATTGTTCTGCTAGATGGATAAAAAGAATTAAAAGCCCAATTAATTTTGACCTGGGTCTAATAAGATGTGCTGATTCTCTCATTAAGTTTTATGACATTTCAAATGGTCAGAACACTTTTCCTTTAACCGCATCTAACCCATTACCGGAAACCAAAGATTGGAAATGGAATTTTGGCGATGGATCTCCAGAAAGTACTGGACCCAACCCCAGCCATAAATTCCCGGATAATAAAAAAACTTATAATGTTACCCTTACTGTGTCAGACGGAAAGGGATGTACAAATTCACTGACTAAAAATGTTAAAGTTTATGGCAATCCAGTGGTTCAATATTCTTTCTTTGATACATGTCAGGTAACAGAACAAAGTGATCTTAAAGTTAAAGAGGCAATAACTGGTGGGGATACCACTATTCAACTATCCAATATTAAGTATTACATTGATAAAGCAGTAAATCCAAGACAAATTATTCGCAAAGGTGATATTGCAGAATTGAGAGAATTTGTTCCAGGAACGCATAATGTTCGGATTAAGGTTACTAATGATGCTGGATGTGTTACTGAAATTTCCAAGAATATTGAAGTAAAGCCGAAACCCCTAATAACCAAAAGCCCAATAAAAGGATATTTTTACCGATGCGACAGTCCTGGATTTCCTGATACTACTTTTGCTTTTAGTGCAACTCCAGTCGGTGAAGCCCTAAAAAGCCCGTTCTCCTACACGGTAGATAGGTCATTTATGCTTACTAAAATTGAAAATAATAATTATGAACCAAATACTGTAGTTACAGTTCCATTTACAATTACACAAAATGCTCCTGCCCCTGATACTCTTAAGGTTTTTTTTAAAACTAAGGATGTTTTTGGGTGTACCAACGACACAGTAGTTACAATATATGACCCTATAACTCCTAGCGTTAGTTTAACCAAATACTATTGTTTCCTGAATGACACTTTGAAACTAAAGGACATCAATTATCCAAGTCAATACCATTGGAAACTTGCAACTTCAATCTGGGACATGAAAGATGGAGGTACTGAAACAACTTTTGGATTTGCTAATCATTCGTATTCTACCTTAGATGAAGCAAATGTGCTTTTGAAAGTTACAGATGAAACGGGTTGTTCTGATAAAGATTCCCTTCAGGTTTATTTGAGTGAACCAGATACAAGCCAATTCAGGCTTTCAAAAAAGCTAGCATGTAACTTAGAAGAAGTTTCAGTTTTTGGAGTCAAAAACAAGTATATCAATTCATGGTACTATAGGTATACCGATACTATCAGGTCAATATATGACTCACCTGATAAACTCGTGATCAACCCATTGAACGAATATGGTAAATCTTATCCTGCCAACCTTGATGATGTTAAGAAGTTTCCATCAAAGGATTACAATGCATCAACAGTCATATTTTATAATGAAAAAGATCCGACTTTGGATTTGATAAGACTTAGTAATTCTGTACGAAGTACCCCAACAAGAGTATGTCATTTGCAAGTAACAAGACCATGGAAAGTTATAGACCGTTTACCAATTGGAATCAATGAAACGTATAATCACTGTTATGACTCTTCCAAAACCTTTACGCCTTTTCAGAGCTCATCAACAGGAAACACCAGGATTGATACTTCAAGCTGGAAATGGAAATTGATTTCACCTAAAAACATAAAATTGGATGAAATTACACTTAGTAATAAATTCAAAATTGAATATTCACCAGATGTGAAGTTATTCACAGAAATTGCTACCACTCGTACTACACCAACCCTAATAAAATATGTTCCTTATACTGTTTCAACAACTTACAACTATAAATACAAATTAAACCAGGATTCTCTTACTTGTATTGATTCAACCTCAATAAAAGTTTCAAATGAAAAAGTAAAAATTTCCTTAGATTCAGTAAAAGTTACCTGTGCAAATTATTTTGCAATCATTGAATCTAAATCACCTGAATTTATTGAATCCTTCACTTTAAATAAAGTGGATATAGATGAAAGGGACAGCTCCGTTTGGAGTTATGCTAATAAGAAAATCAGAAGACCTCGACTGACAGAGAAATTTTCTGATCCAAATAGATATGATTTAGTATTGAGAGTTAAAAACTATTATGGTTGCGAAGGAACTGCATCTATGATAGTTATAGTAAAACCCTCACCAAATGCTGTGTTAAAAACTGACACTGTTTGTTTTGGCCTACCAAGTACCATGAGTGCGATTAATTCAACAGCTTCTAGTCCTAACAGTAAGATAAGTACATACTATTGGTATTATGCTTCGGCAATACCTCCTGGAGAAGATCCAAATACACCAGATACTTTAAGAGCATCAAAAAAAACAAAAACCAATATTTTAAAGGATAATTTCCAAGTTGGAGAGTACCCGATCGGCTTGGCCGTCCAAGACAGCAATGGCTGTTTCTCCAAATCAGATATTAAAATTGCCAAGGTTAATAAATTACCATCCATAGACTTTACCGCAACTGCAAAAAACACCCAGGACCAGGATTATCTTGGAAATGAGCCGATTCAATTTGATGAAACTTCTATTAATACAGAATACTGGAAATGGAACATGGGAGATGGCAAAATTATTGAGTCCTCAACAGGAACAACTTCTTTTGACATAGAATATACTTATCCATATTTCGGGCCTCCATTTCCAAAAGATAAGAATATGTATGATATAACTTTATCAGTGAGGACTAAGGAAGGTTGCAAGGATTCAGTTACCAAAAAAATTGATGTAAATGCCTATTTTGAACTTCCTAACGCTTTCAGTCCTAACGAAGATGGATTGCACGACCTGCTTTTAGGAGTTGGTAAAGGGATCAAAGAAATCAAAGAGTTTAAAATTTATAATCGTTGGGGAGAAGTTATTCATTCTGTAAATGGAATTCCTGAAAAAGATGCTTTAAGAAGAGGTTACTTATTGTGGGACGGTGTCTACAATGGGCAAATTCAACCGGTTGGATCTTATGTATATTACGCAGTTGTGAAAACAGGATACGGCAACGACCTGATCAAAAAAGGAAACTTGACATTACTAAAATAAACGCAATAAAATTATTTAAGGAAATTTTATAGAAATTAAACACTAAACCTAAATGTTAAAAAAAATATTATTGAGTTGTTTTATTACAACTCTGGCTTATTCGGTCAATGCCCAGGATTTCCATTTTTCCCAGTTTTATAATTCACCCCTTACCTTAAATCCCGCCTTGACAGGAAGGATAAGAGAAGATTTTAGGGTTGGGATTATTCACCGAAACCAGTGGAAAGCCATTAATTCTGCCTATGTAACATCAGCTGTATTTGCGGATATAAATTTTATAAAAAATCCCTTCAAACTTGACATGTGGGGAGTTGGCTTAGTAGCCATGAACGATGAAATAGGTGACGGAATGTTCAGCAATCAAAATATTGGTTTATCATTATCAGGTACCAAAACGCTGGATGAATTAAAACGCCATAAACTTAGCATTGGAGTTCAACCGTCATATGTGACCAAAGGTCTCAACAAAAACAACCTTATTTTCGACAATCA
>JACMRH010000006.1 GCA_014376535.1 Cytophagales bacterium
TGTTATAACCTCAAACACATCTTCAATGCCTGAAGTGGCCGGCGATGCGGCTGTTTTTGTAAACCCTGAATCTGTTGATGAAATTGTAGCTGCGCTAATCAGGGTGGAAAACAATCCAGAATTACAAATAGAGTTGATTGCTAAAGGTGCTAAAAGAAGCGCCGAATTTTCATGGACATCTTCTGCAAGGCAGAGTATTCAAATTTATGAAAACCTGGTTTCTTAAATTGAAAGACTGAAAAGATTGCTAAACATCCACCAGCTACCAACAAATAATAAATTTTTGAGTCAATAGGTACGGAGACAAGTCTGCAACAAGCTATTGGATCACCACAATCGCCTATGTCACAAATATTTTCCTCCCCAACAGCACAATCACAATCTGGTTGGGCTATTAGAGTATTTGTTGTAAAAAACAAGAACGAAAAGAGGATGAAATATAATAGCTTGTTAGAAACGTTCTTCATTTTTATTGGATAACCAATTTGCCTGTATAATCTTTTCCGTTGGTATTTACCTTATAATAATAAATCCCTGCCACGATTTTATCTTTTTCAATGCTCCAATCTATTTTGTTATCGCCATAATTACCAGCAGTTTGTGAATCATAAACTATTTGACCATTTATATTCATTACTTCCAAATTTATCAATCCAGCAGATTCCAACATAATATTAAACGACGTTGCATGCTCAGCCGGGTTAGGGTGCACAATTAAGTTGTTTGTAACCCTTCTACTGTTTTCATAATTGGTAACCAGGGCAGAAGGTAAATTGTTAAACACAATCTCAAATCTTGTTTTAGTATCTAAGGCTGTCGATGAGAACTGATAAGAGAAATTCTTTCTTACATCAGTAAGTGTACTCAATAAATTATCTTTTAAGTATATGTCTATATCTGATGGAAATGATTCCATTTCAGAGAAGTCCAGATAGAAATTACCCTTGTAATATGCCTGTACATAAACTGGTACACTCAGATTTTTAGCATAATAGGGTAAAGTATTTATTGTTAAATTATCTGCACCGGCAATTGTGGAAATATTCTGATAATTTCCCACATATTTCATTGCATCATATTCATCATCAAAGGATTTGGTTGCGTCATCATAAAACCTTAAAATCGCCTCATCTGCCTGATACTCTTCGTTCCTTAAATTAATACGAAGGAAAGGATAAGAAGCCTCTCTGTAAAAAATAGGTTGAATAGTGTCACTTCTTTTCGCATTTTCATTGATATTCAGAAAACCATTATTTTTAGCTTTCACAACAAATCCCTGTCCTGAATTTATGATCGGTGACATTCCCATTGTCGCCAGTCCTGGAGCGCCTGTTCCTCCGGGTCCTTTGTACACTCTGTAGGTTTTTTTTGCACCGTCCCACATGTAAAATGCATCTTCGACATCAGGACTTATTACAGTAATGGCTTTCCAGTCAATTTCGCAAGGGTAAGGGTTACTAACGACATTCCAACCGATATTACTTTTAGTAACCGGAATATTCAAGGTTCCAATATTAGAAGTTCCATCACCAACCATTGGAGGTCCGCTGATTTCCAGAAAACCCGAACTGTCCGGGTAAATTATGTCATTATTTCTTAATAGTGCCCTGTAACCTGTGCCCATACCAAGTACAGTATTGGAATCTTTTACTCCATTCCATTTTCCAATAGGTTCGCTGTAAGTTGCTAAAGTGGATATTTGATTGGGTTGAAATCCTAGTATAGTAAAATACTTATCGAGTATTGCAGCTTTTGTAAATTTTATTGGAGTGCCAATATAATAATATGATAGCTTTTTAAATGGCCCAATCAAACGTTGCCATTTTATATCTCCGGTTAATGTTGCATTTGCTTCTACTTTCGCAATCCGAGCTGTTCCATATATGTCTGAAGCCAGGATCAGGTAGTTACCTGTATTAAAAGTTCCGCTTTTTAGTTTTAATGTATTTGATAGCTTAAGCGAATCTTTCAGGAACACTGTTCGTCCAAGACTTATATTGGTAGTAATATCTTTAAAATTAAAACCAGAAATGCTGGGATAAATGTAGGAGTCCAGGCTGCTGGTACTGTTTATATTTAAAATTCCGAGGTAACTTGATATTCTTGCTACTTTGTTTGACGGGTTTAATGCCCCATTCCCTTCAATAGACAAAACACCGCTTCCAATATTGATTGTAGAGTTTTGCCCGGGAATTAAACCTCCCCCTGTAGAAGATCCAAGCCTGAGTTGCGAGCCATTTAATAAAGTAATCGTACTTGTATCAGAATAAACTAGGCTGTTAAGTGAAAGATCTCCGGCCTTGGTGTCTATTTGGTGTGATTTTTTAAGCAATACCAGGGTAATATTTTCAAAGACTGGTAATGAATCGTTCAGTATAAGATCTCCCGATAGCCTGATTACAGTTGGCTTTCCTTTTAAAGTAACCGCTGACTCCAGTATTAGATTTCCTTTCACATTAACTGTGTCGTTTATCAAAGTTTTTATTCCTATGCTGTCAAATTTCAAAGTTCCATAATCTTTGTTTTTTAACCTGGAGGTGCCTGATATTACTAAAGTTGAAAGACTGTCAATTAAACTTAATACCGGAA
>JACMRH010000102.1 GCA_014376535.1 Cytophagales bacterium
CCAATCATAATTGTTCACAATCTCAGCTGAATTTGCTCCACAATCGAAGTTTAAAAATTTCTCTAATTGCTTTTTCTGACTATTTAGGTTGTGCTGCAAAGAGTCAGTATCTAATAAATTGCGCTCCTGGCTTTTACCAGAAGGATCGCCAACCATTCCAGTTGCACCTCCAACCAATGCTACAGGTTTGTGGCCACATTGTTGAAAATGCGTAAGGGTCATAATTTGTACAAGATTTCCAACTCCTAATGAATCAGCTGTTGGGTCAAACCCAATGTAGGCTTTTACGATTTCACCAGTATTTAACAATTCTTCAGTTCCTGGAACCATATCATGTAACATTCCTCTCCAGCGTAATTCTTCAACAAAATTTTTCATCATTTTTAAAAGGCTTCAAAACGGGATGCAAAATTGAGTATTAAATAATGAATTTCAAGTTTTTACAAAATCAATACATGATCATTAATACTGGCATAGATATTTGGAAATATTCATAAAATATTTTTATGAACCAGATAGAAGAACTTATCGAAAAAAATACAAGAGGGGAGGTTAAGGATTTTAAATTTTCTTACACTGCCGCTACAAAAGAAGAAGCATTAAAAGTCTTTGAAATAGCATGTCAAAGATTAATTGAGATCCATAATTGGGACAAGCGTGCGGATAAAATTTCTGCCAAATTTGTTTTAACCAACAAAAGCGGCTTCGAAGTATTGCGGGAACCTAAAGAGGGTGATTATATAAGAATAGATATTCCTGGTCCAGGAACAAAAGCTGGTGATGGTTATGATTGGGTTCAAGTAGAAACAATTATATTCTCAGATCCTTATAAAATGGATGTTAAATTCTTTGGTTTTAAAGCAATACCAGCAACTAATCCCCAAAATGATAAAGGGGTAACAGCGCATTTTCTAAGCGATCAGGAAACCAGTTCGTTTATCATAAGCTTAAATGATAAAACGATTTATTCTGAAATTCATGATAAAAATGAAGCTCCAAATGCAGGAGCATCTCATTTAATAGACAAAGTAAGAAACTTAGGTGTGGCGGCTGGTGCAATATTTGGTATTGTAAACATGCAGTGGAACTTACTTGCAAAAGGTCTTTTAAAATAACTTTATATTTTATATTAAATATTAAATATTATTCACAAATGAATACTGGTAAAGAAATTGGAATTGGGTTATTAGGCGCCCTTGCAGTAAGTGCGGCACATGAAACAATTAGAAGAATTTTACCTCAGGCACCTAGAATGGATAAACTTGGAATGCAGGCTATTTCTTTATTACTTGAAAAAGCCAATCATACACCCCTAAGTGAAAAGGAGTTATATCTTATCGCAATGGTTGGTGATATTATTTCCAATGGACTATATTACAGTGCAGCTGGAAGCGATAACAGAAAGAAAACCATCATAAAAGGTGCTTTGCTTGGTGCTGCTGCAGGAGTAGGTGCATTAGTTTTGCCGGGTCCATTGGGGCTCAACAAAGAATATAGTAACAAGACTATGCAAACAAAGGCCATCACTTTTGGTCTTTATTTGTTTGGAGGGATTTTTACTTCCGTATTGATGAACAAAATGAATAAGAAGTAGTGTGAAGAAATGGAAGGGGCCACTAGTATCAGTAGTAGCCCCTGTTGAGATGTCCGAAAACTGCTTGTTTTGTACAGTTTGGGGATGGTGTTGCAAAACTGATGTTTATAAAAAACCATCCATAACTCCCG
>JACMRH010000007.1 GCA_014376535.1 Cytophagales bacterium
CTTGTTTCTACCCTCAAAAATAAGATCATCCCAATCCTTTTCGAAAAATGGGTTTAAAATAAAAGAATAAAGAAGTTTTTTTAGCCTGTCAGTCAACGATGTATAAAACTAATGGCAATTTAAGAAAATTCCACTTTAACGGCTTCATTCAGCACAAGCAGTTTAACCTTATTTCCAATTGGTAATGGAAAATTCTGAACATCATGACCGGACTGGAAACCAAATGCTACGGGATAACTATATTCCTGAACATTTCTTGCAATAATTTCATATGCATTCTCTCCAAAAGGTATTGCATTATCTTTCATATCTGTAAAATGACCAACTACTAATCCGGAAATTTGAGATAATACTCCAGACCTTTTTAGTTGTAGCAACATGCGATCTATGTGATACAGATATTCATCAATATCTTCTAAAAACAAAATTTTTCCTGCAGCCGCAAATTCTGATCCAGTGCCAATACTGTTTACAATTAAAGATAAATTTCCTCCTATTAGCACACCGGTCGATTCACCAGTGCGGTTAAGAAAATGAGGATCATTATTAAGAAAAGACAATCTGCCAAAAAGATATTCCCTTAGCAGTGAAATCGATATTTGATATTCTTCTTTGGTAAAAAAAAGAAGCATGGGAGCATGAATAGAACACATGCCCAAATTCTGAACTTTATTTAAAAGTACAGTAACATCACTAAACCCAATGATCCATTTCGGATTTGAAATAAACTTATTCCAATAAACCTGATCTATGATCCTGGGAGTGCCGTAACCCCCTCTGGCACAAAAAATTGCCTTTATTTCTGGATCGTCCAAAGCATTTTGCAGATCTGATAGTCTTTGCTCGTCATTTCCAGCAAACTGGTTAAATTCTTCATGAAGGTTTTTACCTTTGACAATTTTCAAATCCCAACTTTCAAGAACCTGAATTGCTGGTTCTAATTCAAATGCGGACACTTTTCTTGCTGTCGAAATTATGCAAATTTTATCTCCTCGTTTAAGATATGGTGGTTTATGTAAAGTTTTCATTTATCAATCTTATAGTTAGAAAATACAATTTAAATCTGTTCGAAGATTGCAATTTAAAAACCATAAAAATATTACTTAAACACAGCTTATTCGAATATAAAATCAAATAATTTGGAGCCAACTGAAGCAAGTGGTTATTACTTGACTTATTTAACTTCAAATTAGAAAGTATTATACTATATCCCGCAACTTTGGAGTATATTTTACGATTAACTCTATTAGAAATAAGCAGCTTATGAATTTAAATTTAGTATCCGTATATAGGGTTTCTGTAATTCTATTATTGCTTTATATATCCATACAACTTTATGTGTTGAAAAATGAACTTAACGACGGGTTAAGGGAAATAGACATGGTTGTAAGTAAATTGGACTATGTAGAATCTGATATTAATTCAAAGTAATAATCTTAATTTCCGCAAATACCTTTTATTAAGCTGGGCTTTCTATTTTTGCAATTATTATTGCTCAATTATAGCCTAAATGGAAAATTTGCTTTTTTGGACTAAATGGCAAAAGACACACCGTGTTTTATACAGTGGTTTTTTACTCTTGTTCCTATTGTCTCTCTTGTTATTTATTTTTTCTGAGTATTTCGGTAAAAATATTGGATTATCCTGGACTGTTGTTCCTGAATTTAAAACAACAACTTTTCTGCTCGATAATTTCCAAAAAGGTTTTTTTCAATTTTCAGTTTCTGGTGATAGCCAGTATATTGTTCAATCTTACGATGGTTCAATAAATAATTCACCCGAATTTTATTCCTATTTAATTTTTGGAGCAATTCTCATTGTAATAGTCTCTGGCTCTGTCACAATTAGTTATACAAAAGGTATTTGGTATTTCGTGGCTTTAACAATTCTAGGTATCTTTTTTTACCTTTTAAACCTTGATATACTTGAAGTTTTTGGGCTAACCAAAATGTATTGGACTGTAACCTGGTTTTTGATTTTTGGAATTATCATCCATGTTTTCCATGCTTTTAAACCATTCACTCCTATAATTTACAGATATGGCATTTTTAGTTTACTGGCTGTAATATTCGGTTATTTAAGTTTGGAATTTTCTCATCAGATAAACCCCTTGAGGCATCTTGTTGCTTATGGCTGGCTAGCACCATTCTTTATTTCAGTTTTATTTATAGTTATTATTTCTACCGATATACTTGCAGGATTTTTGTATCTGGTCACAGACTCCAGGCAAGCAAAGAAATCCTCTTCATTAATAAACTTTCTTCTCATTTCTCTTTTTTTCCTTGCTAATGTTTATTTGACCTTTTTAAAAAACAGGAGTTCTATTGATTGGAACATCTTTTACCTTGATGCTCCAGTCCTTCTCATTGTTTCAGCCGTTATTGGAATATGGTCTTTTAAAAAGAAAGAACCACTTTATCATTTTTTTGCAGATTTTTCACCTGCAACTGCAATCTGGTTTTTAGTTATGGCAACAAACTGTTTGTTGTGTTACTCTTTCGTAAACTTTAGTGCTAACGATCCATTGCAGGAGGTGTTTGAAGATTCAGTCATTTTTACTCAGTTAACGATGGGGATAATGTTTATAATTTTCGTTGTGGCTAATTTCATGAGTACAATGGAGCAAAATCTTGCTGCCCACTTGGTAGTATACAAACCCAGGTTTATGCCTTTTGCTTTTGTAAGGATTATTGGATTTATAGGAATCTTATCAATCATTTTATACAATACCAATTTCCAATACAGGCAAGCAATTGCAGGTCAACACATTCAAAAAGCTGAAGTATTTATAGCTGAAGACAATAATTTGTTAGCCGAGGAATATCTTACTTCTGCACTTGAATACGAGGTAGGAAACCATAAGGCTAATTATTTGCTGGCCATGATATTGCGCAATAAAAACAAAGAAGATATAGTTGCGAAAGGCCTTTTAAAACAGGCAATGTCAAAAAACCCATCTCCACAGGCGTATGCAAGCCTTGGTATTTCATTTTTACAGGAAGGTGATATAATTAGAAGTTTGGAAATACTTCGTGAAGGAAAATTAAGATTTCCTCAATCCAAGGAAATACTAAACAACCTGGCTCTGGCCTTTTCAAAGACAGACATTAAAGATTCAACAATATTTTATTTGCAGACATCAAGGAAGGTGAGTGATGAAAATAATGTATCAGCATCAAACCAACTTGCTTTTGCAATTGAAAACAATATTAGTATTGAAATGGAAGATGATCCTGACAAAAAGGATAAAACATATAACATCAATTACATCGCACTTCTGAATAAAATCAATAAACCTTACAAACTCCCTTATGATACTTTGTTCCTGTCAGACACAGCTCTTAGCCCTAAAAATGAGGCATTTGCATATAATTTAGCCTTAAATAATCTAAACAATTCTAATTCATTTAAAACCCGTTGGTTCGATTCCTTAATTCAAAAACCAGGAAACAACTATTATATTGAAGATTTGCAGTTTGTAAAAGCATGTAGACTATATTATTCCGGAAACATTTCAGAAGGAATAATTACATTAGATCAACTCCAGGCAAACTCAAGAAATACAATAAAATACAATAACATTATTGCCAATTGGTTGATGCAGCAGGATGCACCGAGGGTCGCCACAGATTTCTTATCCAAAGCAAGTAATGCTGGTGACCTAAATTCTGGTTTTGGAACTGCTATTGCGACATCTTTTTATTTGCCAGCCAAATCAGCCTTGAATGAATGGAAAAATCCAGTCCTATTTTCAGATAGCATGTTCAAAAAAATTGCTATTTCCTTACATTCAAATAGTAACAACGTTTTCACTGCAGGAATTCTACCTCAGGTTTATACTAATAATAGAACATTGTACGAGACTTTTGTAAGTTTCCCAAATGATGCGAATAAGGTCAAAGCCTTATCGAGAACTATGCAACACCTTATTGACAATGGATTTGCTGAACTTTCTATAAAGTTATACGAATTAAATTCACACAATCCTGAAAGCGATTGGCAATATCTGAGAGCATTAAAAAAGTTGAACCTGAAAAACCAATTATCCCAGAAAATAAAGAATACCAGTTTACCATCCAAATCCGGATATACAAAAGGTTGGTTATTAGAGGATCAAAATCCTAAAGAAGCAACAAGGTTATACAAGCAGGCATTAATTGCGAACCCGCTATATGAAGAAGGTATTGTAGATGCGATCGGTTTTCTTAAAACCAAACAATCTGACCAGGAAACTTATGAGATACTTTTGACAAGCGTTATGTTAAATCAATATTCAATTCCTATTCAAAAACTTTATACCCTCCAGTGCATCCAAACTAACTATTTCAATTTTGCAGATTATAGTTTAAACAAATTGAAGGACCTGATGAGTGTAAATGATTACATAAAGTTCGAAAAGGATGTAGAGCAAAAAAAAGCAAAAAGACTTAGTGAGATTGAATGGAAATAATCAATCAAATCGAATAGCCTTTACAGGCCTCATAGAACTGATAACAATTGCAGGAATAAATAGGACAAGGAACAAAATTGCAATTAGGACCAAATTAACCACCAGATAGCTTAACCATTCCCATTTAATTGGAACATGGTTCATATAATAGCTGCTTGGATCTAACGGGATAAGGTGAAATTGGTATTGAATCCAGCATATAAATAAACCAACAACGTTTCCAATCAACAAACCCTTACCCACTAATTTTAACCCCCGCAGTACAAATATTTGCCTGATAAGGCCATTACTTGCTCCCATAGCTTTTAGCATCCCAATCATGTTTGTTCTTTCCATGATTAGAACAAATAGAGTAGAAACCATATTAAAGCCAGCTACAAATAAAATTATGATAGAAAATATTAAAACATTGTTGTCTAATAAGTGTATCCAATCAAAAATGTGAACGAATTTGTCTTTGATATTCGAAATTTTCAGATCATAATCCATTCTTTCGAAGGCTTCATTTTCTGCTTCTTTTAAATTATTAAAGTTTTTCACATATAATTCAAATCCTCCTGCCAGAGAATCTGGCCAGTTATTTACCTTTTGGAGCATTCTCAAATCACTTATCACGTAAGAATCATCTAGTTCATCAAGACCAGTTTCATAAATACCAGCTACTTTTAGTTGTCTGTACCTTGGTGGATTTTGAATGAAGTAAACCAAAACAGAACTCCCTGTATCAAGTAAAAGCCTTTCAGATAGCCGCTGGCTTATTACAATCAGCTTACTTTCAGAAGTATCATTATAGAGTGGCATGATACCTCTTAGCAGGTTTTTGTTGAATTTTTTAGTATAAAAATTTTTATCAACTCCTTTTAAGAGAACGCCATTAACTTCATTCTCAGTTTTGAAGAGAGCTGCCTTGTAAGCAAATCTTTGAACGTGTTCTATGTGTTTAAAATCTTTTATGTAATAGAATTTCGATAAAGTATTTACTGGAGAAGATTCATACGATTCATTAAGGTCATACTTAGTAATGATAAGATGTGATCCAAAACTAAACAGCTTCTCTCTTATCTCTTTTTGAAAACCCTTTAATATAGAATATGAAACAATGATGGCAGCTATGCTTAGCGCAACACTTCCAATGGCTATTCGGGAAACAAAAGTTGAAAAATTCCGTCCCTGCCCGTGGTATGTTATTTTAGATATATATTGGGGAAGGTTCATTAAGGTTAAGCTTTTTAAATATGGTATTCCACTTCAAGGTTTTTACCTAAAACAGATTCCAATTTAACTGAAACGCCTGAGCTTGCCAATTCTATTATTTCACTTTTTTGATGGATCGCAACCTGGTTATTATCAGGACAAAACGAATTCAATGATATCAAAGTTTTAAATGACGCTTGTTGAAAAACATAAGTTACCGGAGAATCATTTTCAATTTCCGGTTCAAAACCTAATTTATCTATAAGTCTTAGATTAAATTCAGCCGAAAGGTACAAAGTCTTTTTTAAACCTAGCTTAACTGATAGTGCAAGACCAGCTTTTAATAAAATATAACTTAAACCCCAGCCAGCCACATGATTAGAATGCCAAAGTGCAAAAAGTTCTCCAGTGTCTTTCGAATAAGATTTTGGACTCCTCTTTTTAGTTTTTCCTGACATTTCAGTAATATCTTCATAGGGAAACCGAGATGTATCAACTGGAACAAAAAGGATTATTCCCCCAATTATGTGACCTTCATTTTCAGCTAAAACACCATAAATACCTTCTGATTGCATCCAATGGTGCTTTTGGATATAAGCATGGTTAATTCCCTGTTCGGTAATTATTTGCTGATAGCCTTCTGAAAACTCCAGACAGGAACCCATGTCCATGTTTGCAACAAAAGATTTTACTTTAACTTTTCTGATCGCCGCCAAAAACCAAGATTTGTTCAAAAGTAACTAATAAACATAAATACAAAGGAAAAAAATTAAAGATTTAAGTAATTTGAATTAAGACTACCTTCAAGTTTTGTATAACCACATACCCAAGGCATAAAATTACAAATCAAAAGGAGAGGTAATTTTAGAATTAAACTTTAAAGAAGTATCTTTCCATTACAACCTAAACATTCTAATTTTGCCAAAACTCTAAAATTTATGAATTTCCCATCTGGATTAAAATATACGAAAGAACACGAGTGGATAAAAGTTGAAGGTGGTATAGCTACAATCGGAGTAACAGATTTTGCTCAAAAAGAATTAGGCGACATAGTTTATATGGACGTCAATTCATTAGGAAAAACCCTTGCACAAGATGAGATTTTTGGAACTGTTGAAGCAGTTAAAACCGTTTCTGATCTTTTTACACCTGCATCTGGTGAGGTAATTGAATTCAATGATAAACTCAACAGTACACCAGAACTTGTAAATAACGACCCTTATGGTGATGGTTGGATCATCAAAATCAAATTAAGCAATGCATCAGAAATTGAAAGTTTAATGTCTGTTGAAACTTACAAAACATTGATTGGAGCTTAATGCCAGAAAAAACAGCTTTCCTCCTTTCCGAATTTCTTAAAACAAATCAAGTATCTACAGATACAAGAAAGATTAAGGAGGGGTCAATTTATTTCGCCTTAAAAGGAGAAAATTTCAATGGCAATTTATTTGCTTCTGAAGCTCTTTCTAAAGGTGCGTCATTTGTAGTCGTTGACGAAGATATAAATGCTGATCCTCAAAAAACAATAAAAGTTCAAGATGCTTTAATGGCGTTGCAACAATTGGCCAGTGCTTACAGAAAAACATTAAAAGCACCCATAATTGCAGTTACCGGTTCTAATGGAAAAACAACTACTAAAGAGTTAATTTTCAAGGTCTTATCATCTAAGTTTAAAACTTTTGCTACTCAGGGAAATCTGAATAACCACATTGGTGTTCCATTAACCCTTTTATCAATTCCACAGGATACTGAAAAAATTGTATTGGAGTTGGGAGCCAACCATTTGAAGGAAATAGAATTATTAGCAAAAATTTCTAACCCTGATTACGGATTGATAACAAATGTTGGTATGGACCATCTGGAAGGATATGGGTCTTTTGAAAACGTTGCTATTGGACACAATGAATTGTTTATTCACATACTTAAGTTTGGAAAAAACGTATTTTACAATAAAAACGATAAGCAAGTTACAGAAATGGCCTCAAGGTTTGCCTTACCAATTTCTTATCCTCCAGAAGGATTAAAAATAATCGAAAATAAGTTTTTTATAAAATTACAGACCAGTTCAGGTAAGATCATAAATACTAAACTTCCGGGCGCTTATAATTTTGATAATGTTGCTGTGGCTCTAACTATAGGCCTTTATTTTGGTGTTAAGGAAAGTGATGCTATTCAAGCAATTGAAGAATACCAATCTTCAAATAACCGATCTCAAATTTTAAAAACAGCTAAAAATACCTTGTTGCTTGATGCATACAATGCCAATCCTTCTTCGATGGAATTAGCTATACAAAACTTGTCATCAATGGACGCACCAAACAAAGTTGCTATTCTTGGCGATATGTTTGAATTAGGAAAATACTCTGATCAGGAACATTTGCGCATGTTGCAGATTGCCTCTAAAGAGAATCTAAAATTTATTTTTGCGTGTGGTATTGAGTTTTGTAAACACAGAGCCACATTTCCTCAAATTTACTTTTATGATTCCCGCGATCAGCTTTTAAGCTGGCTAAATCATAACGAATTAGAAAATTGTACAGTTTTATTAAAAGGTTCAAGGGGAATGGCCCTAGAAAAATTGGTTGAAGTTTTATAACCTCTTTATTTCAAATTACGGTTCCAGAAATCAAACATCTTTGAATAAAGATGATATCTTGTATTTCCACCGGAAATACCATGGTTTTTATTAGGGTAGATAAAGCTTTCAAATTCTTTTCCAGCCTTAATTAAGGCTTCCTGCATGGCAAAAGCGTTCTGTATATGAACGTTATCATCTGAGGTTCCATGAATAAGCAAATATTTTCCTTTTAACTTTTCAGCGTACATAATAGGAGAATTATTATCATAACCTGCAGCATTGTCTTTGGGGAGATTTAAATATCTCTCGCTATAAATCGTATCATAAAAACGCCATGATGTAACTGGTGCAACCGCAATTGCAGTTTTAAAGACATTATTTCCAATCAGTAAACTATTAGTTGACAAATAACCTCCAAAGCTCCAGCCCCAAATGCCAATTCGTAAACTATCTACATAATCTAATCTTGAAAGATATTTAGCAACTTCAACCTGGTCTTTGGTTTCAAGTTCACCTAATTTCCCATAAGTTACTTTTTGGAATAAATTTCCTTTTCCTCCAGTTCCTCTTCCATCAAAGCAAGCCACAATAAAACCCTTACTGGCCAGAAACTGGTGCCATAAATAATAACTTCCTGTCCAAAAATTCTTAACCATTTGCGATCCGGGCCCACCATAGACAAACATAATAACAGGATACTTTTGGGTACTGTCGAATAATGGAGGTTTTATTGTCCAACCATTTAATACAATTTGTTCAGAGGTTTTAACGGAGAGGAATGTTTGGTCAGGCAAATTTAGGCTTTCAATCTTATCCTTTAATAGTTGATTATCTTCTAAAATCCTGACACAATTCTTGGTTTTTGCATTATAAGTTGCGAATGAGGTAGGAACTCCGGTAGAATTGTTTGCTATTATATAAATATTCCCTTCCAGGCTTACAGTTATTTTATTAGAGCCGGAATTAATCGATAGTTTTTCAATCTTTTTGGTCTTTAAACTAATCCTGAAATTGTCTCTTTCTTCAGGTTTTAAAGTAGGTGAAGTGTAATAAACAAATTTGTTTTTATCATCCAGGCAATCTATTTCCAAATCGTTTTGGTTTATTAGTTTTTTTAAATTGGGATTCTTACCACAGTTAATAGAGAACAATCCGTCATCATTGAAGACTTTGCCGGAAAAGAAAAGTGTATTAGAATTTTCAGAATAATATAAGTCAGGGTCAAGTTCTATTGAAGTGGGGAATTGTTTAGATAGTATTACAGAACTTTTATTAGTGATTGGGTCAAATTTTGTAATAGATAACTTAGTTTGTTGCCTGTTAAGACTAAGGAATAAAACTTGATTTTCTGCCCATATAAATCTTGGGACATAATAAGAATCAAGGGAATCTGTTGAAACCTCTGTTGTTTTCTTAGTTTCTGTGTTATACAGGTTCAAAGTAACCTTAGAATTTTTCTCACCTGCTTTTGGGTATTTATATACATAATTTTCAGGGTATATACCTGTCCATTTCTGCATATTGTAGTCCGGAACTTCCGATTCATCAAATTTCAGAAATGCAATTATTTTTGAATCTTGAGACCATTTATAGGCTTTTGTAAATTCAAATTCTTCTTCATATACCCAATCAGTACTTCCATTAATTATCACATTTGATTTTCCATCAAATGTTATTTGTTCTGTTTCATTAGAGGACAAATCATTAGAATACAGATTGTTATTCCAAACAAATGCTACTTTTTTATCATTTGGAGAAAATTCTACATTGCCTATTTTACCAGATTGTTGGTTTGCGATATGAATTGATTTAAAAGTTTTTTCAGTACAATTATAGAAGACATAATCTGCAAGAAAGGATCTCCGGTAAATTCCTTCCCTATTTCCTGCAAGAAGAATAACATTCTCATTATGAGAAAAACTATAATCAAACAGGCTGAATTTACCTTTATTTATAGTATCGGATTTAGAAATTAAAGTATCCACGACCCTACCTGTAACGGTTTCCTTTTTAAGAATAGAATTACCTTCCTGGACAGTATAAAAACTGTCATTAATCATAAAATTTAAATTTTCCGGATGCTTTTCCCGGTACTTCGACGATAAGAAAATATCTTCTAATGTCAATTGTCCAAAAGCCGGTATTATAATAAATTGTAGAAAACTGATAACGAATCTTAACTTCATAAAACCATTCTAAAAGTCGTTCCTTTGTCTATTTCAGAGGTTTTTACAAAAATCTGACCCTTATGATAACTTTCTATAATTCTTTTTGCAAGCGTTAATCCCAGGCCCCAACCTCTTTTTTTTGTAGTGAATCCTGGCCTGAAAACCTCTTTAATCTTATTTTTTGCAATTCCTTTCCCAGTATCCTGTACGTCTATTAATATCCTTTTTAAATTATCCTGTTGTAGAAAAATATCTAATTTTCCGCTCCCCGCCATCGCATCCACCGCATTTTTGCAAAGATTTTCAATTACCCATTCAAATAAGGGCTTGTTGATCATCACGGTAGTTTGAGGCGTAAGTTCAGAATGCATAGATATTTTTACTCTGTTAGATATTCTTAATTGAAGATAGCTGACAGATTCCTGAATTACATCTTCTATTATTTCCTCTTTTAATAATGGTTTTGAGCCAATATTAGAGAACCTTGCCGTGACTGTATCAAGCCTTTTTATATCCTTTTCAAGCTCTGGGATTGCAAAATGATCTTTTAAAAGTACATCTGATTTGAACAATTCTACCCAGGCCATCAAGGAGGAAATTGGTGTTCCTAACTGGTGTGCAGTCTCCTTTGCCATACCTGCCCAAACCCTATTTTGTTCGGCGTTTCTTGTATAACTAAACAATAAGTAAGTTAAAAAAGCAAATAGTGCTATAACCCCTAGTTGAATATATGGATAGTATTTTAGTTGATTAAGCAATTTAGAATCACCGTAATAAATGTAATTCACTATACCAGGTGCAATTTCAAGTTTTATAGGAGCATGTGAGTTCTGTAATTCAAATAATTGAGATTTAAAGAATTTATCCTTTTTCTGAACATCCCAATCTGGGTTGATATAGATATTTTTTGTGTTGATTATCTGCCTCTTATCATCAGTTAGAATTACTGGAATGAAATCATTGGTTTCAATTATTTCATTGAACAAAAAAGAAAGGTTATCACTTGTATTTTCGCTAACCAAAGTTTTCAAGCCTTTTGCATACAAATCAATCAGCCTTTGTTCTCTTTGTGCAAGATTGTTGACCAAAACATTTGTATACCATAAGGATAGCCCAGCTAATGCAATTGCAACAATTACGATAAGGAATTTTAGGACGGCTTTGTTATCGTAAATATTCATTTGAAAAATCTCAAATATCTGGATAAGAATAATTGCATGAACTTAGTCAAATTAAGATTCAATAAGTATTAAACAAAAAAAAGACCTGCCTTTCGGCAAGTCTTTTTTTATAAAATTAAGAACAATTATTGTTTGATAACAGATCTCGACAATTTGCCAGATTCACCTTGTATCTGAACAACGTACATGCCTTTATTGAAGTTTGACATATCCACATTGAAAGAATTCTGATTTGATGATTCAAACACAACTCGTCCAAACATATCCAACATTTTCATTGATTTAGATCCATTTACTTTGCTCAGGTTAACAAATAAGTTATCTGTCGCAGGATTAGGATATATTTCAATGTTTTCATTAAGATATGTATCATTTTCTAAGGCTGTAATAGTCGTTACTGTTACAACAACATTAGAAGATGCAGCCACACAAGAGGCTGCTCCTGCTACAGTATAGTTAAATGTATAATCACCTAAAACAGTTAAGCCATTAGCAGTAACGCTTTCAGCATTAGCAGATGGAGCAAATGTTACAGTAGCGCCAGTTTGTCCAGTAACCAATTTCCATGTACCTACCGCCGAACCTGTACCGTTTAAAGTAACAGATGGACCTTTCGCATTACCCTGTGCAACACCGGCATTGGCAGTTGGAGGTGCAATTACATTTACAGTTATTGAAGACCTTGGGCCTTCGCATGTTCCGGTACCTACCTTCTGAGAAACATAATAATTGTTAGGGCCAACAACACTAGTAGCTGGAGTTGGAGCTGTTAAGTTACCAGTTCCTAAAGTAGCAGTTTCATACCATTGAAGATTTAAACCTGTCAAACCTTTAGCTGTTAGAGGTGCCGCAACAGAACCCTGGCAAACCGTAACAGGAGATGAAACAGTAGGAGTTTCTGGTATAGTACACATATCAAGACCTAAAGCTACGTTGCCTAATGATAGATTTGAAAAAATTAAAGTTTGATTGGTGTAAGCAGCCGGATCATACGTTCCTGTTACATCAGTAGAACTTAAAGGTGTCATAGCAACTTCAACAACCTTTTTAAAATTAAAATCTGCGTTTGTCAAGTTTATGTTATTTCCACCTCCTACTGCAGGATCTTTAACTGTTAATGCATTTTTAAAATCAAATGAAAAGTTAAATGCTGTTTCATTCAGAGTCGCATCTGGTTTTAACGAACCAAAATCTGTAGTCGGATGGTTTTTACTGAAACCTATATCGTACACATAATAAGTCCTCTTCTGGATTGTATCATTCTTAATAACATTCTTATTAAAGGCTAACACATGACCTGCAGAATCTTTAAGTACAATCTTCAACTCCATACTTGAGTTAGCTTTTGGAATTTTCACCGTAAATTTAAGAACTGCATTACCTGACAAATCAACAGCATACTTTGTTTTGACGCCATTTTTGCAATATTCCCCAAAATTAAAACCAATAACATTATACGATTTGGCTGCATTAGAGATTTTATATGTAAGTACTCCATCGCCAGCTCTTGTGAAAGTAGCAGCAAAAGGAGTTGCCGGATCAATATCATCAAACCAATAAACCCCTGTAGTTGCAGCAGTATTGGCTGATGCACAAGAAGTACCAATTTTGCCACCTGTTAATTCAGCAATCGGGGTAGTTTTTTCAAAGAATTCCAATACTCCGGTACTTGAAATATCTGAAGCACCTGAAATGATAACAGTTATTCCTGGAGATTCAGTCAAAAACTTACCTGTTGCATCATACGATTTAGCTGTAAGAGTATGTATACCACCTGTTAATGTTGTAGCGCTATATGCAAACGTTGAACCAGTACCAAGTCCAAGCAATGTCCCACCATCATAATACTCAACTTTAGCAACGGTTCCAGTAGAAACGGTAGCTGTAGCAGTTAAAGGTACAGCTACGCCTTTATCATAAGATGCATTGTTTAAAGGACTTGTAATGTTTAAAGTAGCGGTTAACAAATTAGAACCTGGAAGCCAAAAGTTACCAGTCAAGGTAAATAAGCTAATACATCTTAAAGTAGAATTAAAGTAGGTGTCGTTATTTCCTATGTTTACAACATTTGTGTAAGCACCATTTAAGGTTGTCTGATAGCTACCAGTACCTGATGCAACCATAAAAGGAAGAGCATATGTTGTAAAAGCACCATTTCTATCAGGTCCGGAGTTTGGACTTGATGCAGAGGTAGAAACAGGACCTTTGAAATTTGCAACATCATTTTTAGCCCAATTCGCCATTTTATCAGCTATTTCTGTAGCTAAGCTGGTATTTGAGTTATCCGTACCCGTTGCACGTCCATGCCATATAACATCAGTTACCATTCTCCAAGGATTACGAACTGATTCATAACCATATTCATTTGGTCCGTTGCAATTATTAGCAGCTCCTGAAGTATTGCTCCAGTTACTTACTAGACCAGTATTAGCATTTCTGTTTGCTCTCAACAAAGCATTATTACCTGTTACCACATTATTCCAGAAAGTCGATTGGTTAGATTCGATTTTTGCATATTCTCTTGCATATGCAGGAGATTGGTAACTTGGATTACGACAATCCGTCTGACCCCAGGTATTTCCATTATTAAATTGATTGTTTGTTACTTCTGAGGCTCTTATAATAGCAACAAGAGTTTTTGCATCTGTTAAATATGAACCTGAAGGCCACTGATCTGCCGCAACTATTAAAGCCATAGCTACATCAAGTTCTGCATCTGTAGCTCCTCCATTCTGGGATTTGCTGGTACATGAACTCCATTTCCAATCCATTATACCACCTGATGAACTGTTTTTATAAAACTTCCATAAATCATCAAATAAAGGTTTATCGCCAGCATAGGCAGCTAGAAGCATTCCATAAGCGATACCTTCAGAGACCACCGAACCACTTGGCTCAAATTTCACAAGGCTACCTTTCGTTCCGCAAGACTGTACAAAACGGGATTTCCAGGAATCATAAGCAATGGCTGCATCACTCGATTTACCATAAGATCCACCTGATGGTAAATTTGTCGGTAATATGCCGTTAGCATAACCAGTATTTGAATTAAAGGGTTTAGCAGGACTGCCCGTGTTAATTTGGGCCTGTGAACCCAGGGCAAAACACAGCCCGATTGTAATTGTCAATAGTTTTTTCATACCTAATTTAAAGTTATTCAAATATGGGACATTTAGTTTAAAAGTACAAAGCAAAATTAGCATAGTCTAATATTCATCTTCAAAAATACTTTCAATAAATAACAAGGAAATAGGATAATAAAGAGGTGAAAATACTTAAAAGTTGAAATTAACCACATCTCATTATAAAAAAAACGTAAAAAATTCGTTCTCCACTAACCAATATAAATGATGAATAACATATTAGGATTTCCACTGGAAAACTTCAAGTTGTAGAATTCATCATTGAAGATGAGACGACAACTGACAATGATTTAGTTCTATTATTATCAGATTATTGAAGGCTATGTCCCTGCTAGTACCAGAAGAGACGCATACGTAGATTATTTACCAAAACAGCTGCTTACCGAAGGCAAAAAAAAATGTAAGTAAATATATTGATTAAATTTATTCCTTTGGCCTGTAAAATTGTGCTTTGCCTTTTTTCAAATCATTAAAATTAACCTCAGTAAATTGAACAGTCCTTTTTCCTGCAAAGTTTTGATGTGCTATTTTTAGCTTTAAATGAGACAAAACATCAACTACAATTGCCGTATGATGTGGCATACTCATGGAATATAATTCTCCTCTAAAAACTACATTTTCAAACTGAATTATATCTCCTGGCAATATTGTATCCTTTTTGAAGTCATACCTTTTGCCAAATTCATAAGGCATGGCCCAATCTGCTTTAGCATCATCCAATGCAGCCTTGGCTAAATCCCAGCATTCTCCACGGTCAATTTGTTTCCCTTCTTTAGATTTAACAAAATCAACAATTTTCTGATTTATAGGAGGAATATTGGAAGGTATAAAGGATGAAGCAAAAAAAACTATCCAAATTAATACTTTCATCATAAACTTGATTTGAAGTGAATATTTGGTTTTAATACAAATAAATCAAAAGAAATGTTCAGTAGGGAAGTTATCATTGCATTTCTTTAGATTTGCCCAGAGATAAATATCCATTATTAAATGAGTAATGTTCTGAGACTAGCCATCCAAAAATCTGGCCGATTAAGTGAAGATTCCCTTACATTAATAAAGGAATGCGGAATTGATTTTAATAAGAGCGACAACAAGCTTACTTCCAAAGCTTTTAATTTTCCTATTGAATTTCTTTTTCTCCGTGATGATGATATTCCTGGCTATGTTGAAGATGCTGTGGCAGATTTAGGAATAGTTGGACAAAATGTATTAGAGGAGAAGGGGAAACAGGCCAATATTGTGGAGAAATTGGGCTTTTCAAAATGCAGGCTGTCTATTGCAGTGCCGAAGGATTATAATTACGAAAGCATAAAATCTTTAGAAGGCAAAAATATTGCTACTTCATACCCTAAGATTTTAGGAGATTTTTTAAAGAAAAATAATGTTTCTGCCCATATTCATGAAATAAGTGGTTCTGTTGAAATAGCCCCAAATATTGGTTTGGCAGAAGGAATTTGCGATTTAGTTAGCTCAGGGAGCACTTTAATTAGCAATGGTTTAAAAGAAGCTGAAACAATTCTTCATTCTCAAGCTTTACTTATAGCAAATAAAAATCTTTCAGCAGAAAAAACTGATTTGGTCAATCAATTGCTGTTCAGAATCAAATCTGTCCAAAGAGCAAAGAATACAAAGTATATTTTATTAAATGCACCGACTTCTTCAGTAGACACAATTATTAGTTTGTTACCTGGTGTAAAAAGTCCATCTGTAATGCCTCTGGCTGAGGAAGGCTGGGTTTCATTGCATTCGGTTGTTAAGGAAAATGAATTCTGGGATATTGTCGAAAAACTAAAGGCTGCAGGTGCTGAAGGGATATTGGTTATGCCAATAGAAAAAATTGTTATCTAGAATGAGTATAATTTATTCTTCTATCAAACATTATATTGTTAAATGAAGATCATCAGATACCCATTACTCTCTGAGTATAGTCAAATTCTTACAAGGCCTACCGCTAGTTTAGAATCATTAGAAGAACAAGTTGGTCCTATTTTAAAATCTGTTCGTGAACAAGGTGACTCTGCAATTATTGAGTTTAGTCAAAAATTTGATGGACATAAATTAAATTCATTAAAAGTAACTGAGAATGAGCTGAACGAGGCAGCATTACAAGTTCCAGAAGACCTTAAAAAAGCGGTTCAGGTTGCAATAGACAATGTTTACGCATTCCATTTTTCACAAAAAGAGGAAATTAAATATATTGAAACAATACCAGGTGTTACATGCTGGAGAAAAAGCGTTCCGATTCAAAAAGTTGGATTATACATCCCAGGCGGCACTGCACCTTTATTTTCAACAGTAATTATGTTGGGCGTACCTGCAATACTTGCTGGTTGTGAAGAGATTGTATTATGTTCCCCGGCAGATAGAGATGGGAAAATAAATCCCGTGATACTTTATGTTGCCAATTTATTAGGAATTAAATCAGTATTTAAAGTTGGTGGTGCACAAGCAATTGCTGGAATGGCATTTGGAACTGAAACGATTACGAAGGTTTTTAAAATATTTGGGCCTGGCAATCAATACGTCACTACTGCCAAGCAGATGGTAACCAAATATGGAGTAGCAATAGATATGCCTGCAGGACCTTCTGAAGTGATGGTAGTTGCAGACAACACATCAAATCCAGTTTTTGTTGCAGCTGATCTTCTTTCCCAGACAGAACATGGAGTTGATAGTCAAGTTGTACTTTTAAGTACTAATGAACTAATCATTAACCAAATAAAGTTAGAAGTTGACAAACAATCTGTTCTTCTTTCAAGAAGCGCTATTGCATTGAAAGCATTGGAAAACAGTAAGATAATCCTAGTTAAGACAAACGAAGAAATTATTGATTTAATAAATGAGTATGCTCCGGAACATTTGATTCTTTCAGTTTCTAACCCTGATATTTTTGCTGACAAAATAATAAATGCAGGTTCAGTGTTCTTAGGTCATTTCACTCCAGAAGCTGCCGGGGATTATGCTTCTGGCACAAACCATACTTTACCTACTAATGGCTATGCTAAAGCCTATAGTGGAGTTTCATTAGACAGTTTTATAAAAAAGATTACATTTCAGAAAATCACAGAGGAAGGCATAAGAAATATTGGCCCTTCTGTGGAAATAATGGCCCAAAATGAATATTTAGATGCCCATAAGAATGCTATTAGTGTTCGGTTAAATTATTTAAAATAATTTTCTAACAATTATTGTGACTGTATAAGCTTCTGGCAAGAGCTTTGAAAATAAAAAGACCCGCAATTATGGCGGGTCTTTTTATTTTAATGTACTTGATATTAATTTACTTTTTCAAAGGCTTTGGTGTTGTTATTGGCTTCACCCCTCCCCCATTAGATGGTTTTGGTTTAGGAGTTGTTTCTGTTGGATTAGAAGTCCCTTTAGCTGGATCTACAGGAACAGGAGGCGTAACTCCCATCTTCTTTAAGACAAGATCAGAAACATTTAAATTGTCCTGGCCATAAAGAATAATAGGCACTTGCCCCATTGCGCCATCAGAACTTAGAATATAAGTAAATGAATTTTCAACTGCAATTTCATCAATAGCCTTTTGGATTCTTTCTAAAACAGGCTTCATCAACTTTTGTTGTTTTTCCTGAAGTGATTGCTCAGCATTTTTTTGAAATGCTTCAATTTGACCATTCAGGTCTTGTAATTGTTTTTCTTTATCAGCTCTAACTACCTCAGTCATCATGGCAGCGCCTTTCTCATAGGCATCATATTTTTCTCTAAACTCTTTGACTTTCAATTCCAATTGTTTGTCCAGTTGCTCTTTATAAGTTTTAAGCTCAGATTCAATAGTCTTACTTTCAGGCATTGATGCTATCAAATAATCTACGTTGGTATAACCTATTTTAAGAGGTTTATCCTGGGCATTTGCAAAGAAGGAAAGGCTTGCTATTCCTATAATAAGTAATATCTTTTTCATTTTTTCTTAGGTTTTTCTTTTACGTCTTTATTTAATTCACCACGCTTATTGTCAATCGTATCATTCTTGTCACCAAGGCCTAACTCATCCAGAACAAAGTCGGTATAGTCGTGTTTAGGATCAGTATAAAGCATTACAAGATCTCCTGACTTATCGAAAATAATCTGTAGTGCCTTTTTTTTGGCAACCTTTTCAATGGCTGCATAAACTTTGTCCTGAACAGGTTTTACCAGCTCTTGTTTTTTTAAAAACAGTAAGCCTTCAGGACCGAAAGATTTTCTTTGCAATTCTTTAGCTTCTTTGTCTCGCCTTGCTATTGTATCTAATCTTTCCTTCCTTAAATCTTCAGTAAGAAGAATTTCTTCTGCCTGAAATTCATCCTTTAACTTTTTTGTTGCAGAAAATTTTTCTTCTATTTCTTTCTGCCATTTAGCAGAAAGCGTATTCAATTCCTGCTGAGCTTTACTATACTCAGGAACCTTGGACATTATAAATTCGGTATCGATGTAACCAAATTTTTGTGCCTTAGCGTGGAAGCATAGGATGGAAACTGCAATAAATAAAAAAAGATTCTTCAAAATATTATGATTCAATCAAATCAGAACGTAAATCTATAATTTAAATTGTTTAACAAAGCAGTAATTTTAATAATTACCTGATTTGTTGTCCAATACTGAACATAAACCTCTGCTCAGTCTGTGATTTCCCTAACCCTCGTATCTCATCCATTGCAATTCCATAATCCACGCCTATTAGACCAAAAGCAGGCATAAATATTCTTGCACCTACACCATAAGATCTTTTCAGATCAAAAGGAGAATACTCTTTATAAGTTTGCCAGGCATTTCCCGCTTCAAAGAAGCCCAAAACATAAATAGAGGCTAACGGACTTAAAGTTAATGGATACCTAAGTTCAAAAACATGTTTTGCGAAAGACGTATTACCATTACCTGTGGCCCTACTTTGAACAACATTATTGTTGTAACCCCTAAGACCTATAATGTCATATCCCAACAAGAAATTAAACCCAGCCAAACCGTTTCCACCTAATAAAAACCGCTCAAAAGGTCCTGTTCCTAATTTCGGATTATAAGCACCAAGGAATCCAAAGTGTGTTCGTGTATTTAAAACAAATTTCCCAAGCAACTGGTGGAAATGAGATAGATCAAACATCCATTTATGATATTCTACAAATTTATTTCTTTCCAGGAAAGATTCGCTGTTGTAATCCCTATCTCCTCTGAATATAGAATAAGGGGGAGTAGTTGCTATAGAAAGGGCAACACTTGAGCCACTTCTGGGAAAAGTTGGGTTGTCAATACTATTTCTAGAAAGTGTATTTGTAAGACTAAAATTATTAAAACTTCCGGTTTGGGGCAAATTATTAGTTAAGTATCCTAAGTTATATCCATCAAGATTGTAAATAAGATAAGACGCAGTATGACTTAATGTAAAATAATCATCTGGCCACCTAAGCCTACGGCCGTAACTTACTGAGAAATTTGATATTTGTAATTTACCAGAATTTGACCCATAACCTATATTTGATCCTGTAGATAAAATACCGCTGTTTAAACTACCTAAGCTACTATTGTAATTTCCTAAATTCTGTATTGAATGGCTAACTGAAGTGGTCAAAGAATTTGGTCTTCTACCACCAAGCCATGGTTCAGAAAACGAAATTGAATAAGATTGATAAGTAGGTCCGTTTGCCTGAACAGATAAATTAAGTTTTTGCCCATCACCTGCAGGCAGCGGACTCCAATCTTTGAATTTAAGAATATTCCGGGCTGAAAAGTTGTTAAATGATAGACCTAACGATCCTACTAATCCAAAATATCCACCATAACCGCCAGACAGCTGTAGCTGGTCACTAGGTTTTTCAGTTAAATTATATTCTATATCTACCGTCCCTTTGGCAGGATTTGGTTTAGGTAAAATTTCTATTTTCTCAGGATCGAAATATCCTAATTGTGACAACTCTCTTTGTGATCGAATTAAGTCAGCCCTGCTGAATTTATCTCCAGGAAATGTCCTGATCTCCCTTTGTATTACATGGTCATTGGTTTTTGTATTTCCTGAAATAAGTATTTTATCAATAGTAGCTTGCGCTCCTTCATAAACCCGCATTTCAACATCAATAGAATCATTTTCAATCCTAACCTCTACAGGCTCAACATGGAAGAAAAGATAACCGTCATCCATGTAAAGGGAACTAACATCAGCTCCATTAGGGTTGTAATTCAACCTTTTCTCAAGATCTTTTGTATTGTATACGTCACCCTTTTTTATACCCAGGATAGAGCCAAGGTATTCTGATTTATATAGGTAATTTCCCGTCCATGTTACATTTCTGAAATAATATTTTTTCCCTTCTTCTATCTTAATTTTAATTACAACATCTTTTTTCTTGCGTTCTCTATTTCCAATTCTACCTCCATTGGTTTCACTTTTTTTATAGAGGTATACAGTATCAGAAATCATTCGAGCATCTCTATAACCTTTTTCGTTATAAAATTCCATCATTTTGGCCTTGTCCTCATCATACTTAACCTTAATGAATTTTGAACGGGCCCAAAATCTTCCTGCTTGTTTTTGCTTGGTCTTTTTCATTTTCGACTTAAGCTTTTTGTCTGTGAAATCTTCATTTCCTTCAATATCCAATAAAATTATCTTTACCTTTTTATTTTTATCTACATTAATAAGAAGTGAAACACTGTTATTCATTGATGTATCAATGTTCTGGGTAATCTTTACCTCAGCGTTCATGTATCCCTTTTCAGAATAAAACTTCTTAATAGTATTCTGAGTATTTTTTAAGGCTGCATCTGTTATTATTTTTCCTCTGATAAGCTTTATTTTATCCTTGATATCATCTTGCTCACTTTTAGTTGCGCCCTTAAAAGTAAATCTAGATAGACGTGGCCTTTCTGCTAAATAAAAATCCAAGTAAATATTTTCACCCTCTATTTTTAAAATATTCACTTCTATATTTCCCAATAAGCCCTGGTCCCAAAGCTTTTTTACAGCGTTGGTAATACCATCACCTGGAATACGTATTTTATCTCCTATTTTCAATCCAGTGAGAGAAACAATAGCACTAGCATCCAGAAATTTAGCCCCAGAAACAGTTATGTCAGCTATTTTATAATCTTTAGGAGTAGAAAGATCCAATTCAGGCGGTGTTATTACCAGATTTGTAGAATCCTGTGCGTAAAGAGATGATGCAAAGAATGACGATAAAAAAAGAAAGACTAAAATCCTCATGAATGACTGACTAATTGTTCGCTTGTTTTACCAAACCTACGTTCGCGCGTTTGGTAACTCGCTATTGCTTCGTTAAGATGAATTTTTCTGAAATCAGGCCAAAGTACTGGTGTGATATAAAGTTCGCTGTAAGCTGCTTGCCAAAGCAAAAAATTACTTAAACGGTGTTCCCCGCTTGTCCTAATTATTAGTTCTGGATCAGTAATCCCGGAAGTTGTCAGGTAAGATGAAAAAATTGATTGATCTATTTGATCAATTTCCAACTTTCCTTCTTTTACTTCGTCTGCTATTCTTTTAACAGCTTCGACTATTTCCCAACGGCTACTGTAACTTAAAGCCAATACAAGATTAGTTCCTGTACAAGAAGCAGTTATATCCATTGCTTCTTTAAGCTCCTTTTGACAAGAAACAGGCAATGAGAGAATGTTGCCTATTGAAAGCAACCTTACATTATTTTTTTTTAATGTTGTAGATTCAGATTTTATCGTCGAAACTAATAATGACATTAATCCATCTACTTCATCTTTGGGCCTGCTCCAGTTTTCGGTAGAAAAAGCATAAAGAGTAAGATATTTTATGCCTAATTCGGCACAACCTTCAACAGCATCCCTTACTGCTTTTACTGCATTGTGATGGCCAAAGATGCGAGATGCACCTCTTTGTTTTGCCCACCTTCCATTACCATCCATAATGATGGCAATATGTTCAGGGAGATTATCTTTCTTAATTTCTGGCAAGGAAGGTCTTGAAATTTATTGGGCTACAAATATGGTTGAAAATACTTAAAATTCAACGTCCTGGTTTTGGACAATAAACATCATATAATGAATAACTTATTGTTATGCCATTATATAGATACCAATCTTTAGTGTCGCTGTTACCACCATAAGTTTCACCATTGGCGTTGTCTAGCATGTCAGTAAAAGTTTTTCTTGCTGCTGCTTCAAGTCCTATATTCCAATTATTCTTAAAAATAAACTTAATACCTAGCCCAATTGGTATGCAGGGTTGTATTTGCGTAATGGCATTTCCCGATAATGGTGAACTATAGTACACACCTAACCCTCCCAGAAAATAAGGTGACCATTTAAATTTATTTGTTTCACTGCGATAATTCAGAAAATTATATTCTAGTTGAAGAGCACCTTCTCCCAACAAATTACTGAAAGACTGACCTCTGGCAACATAGACCGGATCAGAAGAACCTCCATCATTTGCTCTGATTATGCCTCCCATTAAATGGTACCTTAAACCAAACGCCGGAGTAATATTATTTTTGTAAAACAAAAGTAACGCAGGTGAGTAATTTCTTACTTCAAAATTATCATTTGTATAATCACCTTTATAATTGGATGCCCCAACACTCAATCCAAACTCATGCTTTTGGGCAAATGAGATTTGTGAAATAAGAAGAAGTAAACAAATGGTAAAATACTTCATGCAGGAAATAAGAATGGGCATCAAAATTAGAAATTAAAACGCCACTTGAAAAAAAATATTGTTTAATCCCTGAACTTTGGACAAACAATCCTGCCACCTATAATATAAGTAAGGTGAAAACCTGTAAGAATATACCAATCAGTTTTTCCACCATGTTTCCCTCGCTGGTCACCATTTTGCCCCCATCCATGAAATTCGAGTCGGTTTGTTTCTGGGTTATAATATATGCGATCTGCAGCAATGTTAGGTGCGCCCTCTTTTATAAATCCCTTTAATTCTCCTTGAGATGAGTTGGCAAATTTTGAAGGATCGCTAGGCTGATTAATCCATAAAACACTTTTATTTGTCATTTCAGCAGATAATCCACTTTGAGATTTTGGATCGACATAATCTTTATTCACATCGTCTAAATAACCTGTAAATGTTTTTCTCCATCCAATTTCAAACGCCAAATCCCAATTGTTGGACAATTTAATCCTGGCTCCTAAGCCAAAAGGTATAGCCACCTGAAATTTTGAATATTTCACTCCTTCAGTTTGAAGTGGTTGCAGCGCAATCCATTTTCCATCTTTTTCACCTTTTGGATTATGGTAAAACCCTGCCACACCTACAAACATAAAAGGAATTATCCGGGTAGGTCGTTTAGTATAATCTCCAAGGTTTTTCACAAAATCATAAACAACATCAAATTTAAGCTCTACGATGGTATTCCTAAAGTTAGAATTCCTCATTCTTCTAAACTGATCATTACCTGAGGGGCTTGAAACTTTGTCATCTCCTTTTATCCGTCCCCATGAAAAAGTGCCTCTGTAAGTGATTCTTGGCGAATAACGATAAGAAACAATTCCGCCAAAATTTGGTTGTGTAAACCTTAATGCAGGACTGACAGGATTTGCGGCTGGATCTAAATCTCCAACATAATTCATGGCTTGGAATGTAGCACCTACACTCCAATATCTTTTTTTCTTTTTAAACCTAACAAACCCTCCTGCAGTATTTGTATGAGAATGAGGTTGGGCAATCATTTCAATTCCCATTAAAAGAATCAACAAGAAACAAATTGCACTGAATCGCCCTAAACTTATTTTTTTCAATTTATTGTTGAGCTAGTAAAAGGTTTTACGAAAAATTAATAGGTAAAGGTAATATAATGTAAGACTTAACTCAAATTAATAGTCAATAATTCCTTACATCAAGTCCCCAATTTAGTTTTAATCTTAATGTGTTAAGAAAGCTGTCTGATGGTATTTTTATTAGTCTGGCGTTAAAACTTTCCTTTTTTAGAGTAAGAGTAATCCCAGATCTTACTGGTTCAGACCTTGAATCAAGGGAAACGAGAAAAGTTTTACTTCTTCCTTCAATCTCAAATGAAAGAACGGAAGTATCAGGAACCAGCAATGGCCTAACATTTAAATTATGTGGACTAATTGGTGTAACAATCAGGTTTTGAGTAAGAGGAAGTACAACTGGGCCACCACAACTTAAAGAATAACCTGTTGAACCGGTGGCTGTTGAAACAATTAATCCGTCAGCCCAATAGGAATTTAAAAATTCTCCGTCAAGATAAGTATGAACAATAATCATTGCCGCAGAATCTCTTTTGGTCATTGTTAACTCGTTCAAACCAAAATTGAGATTACCAAAAAGTCCAGTACTTGTTTCCAACCTAATTAAACCTCTTTCTTCAATTCTGTAATCCTTGTTTAATATATTTTTGACCAGATCAGAATAATTTGTTTCATTAACTGTAGAAAGAAAACCCAAACGTCCCACATTTATTCCAAGAATTGGAATTTCCTTTCTTCCGGAAAAAGTTACTGCATCAAGAAATGTTCCATCTCCTCCTACGCTGAATATATAGTCTGCACCTTTAAAATCATCAACTGAAGTGTAAACTTCAGCATTTTTTAAAAGTCCTACTTTTTTCAAATGTTTGAAAAATGGCTCATATATTACCAATTCAATACTTTCAGCAACTAGCTGGTCAATAATTTTTTTAATAAAAAATATTGAATCGTTTTTAAACGGACGTCCATGTAAAGCAATTAACATAGTGCAAAATAAAGGAAAGTAAACATTAAATCTAAAGTCATTTAAGTATTGGAGAGCTAATAATAAGTTTATCCCATCAAATAATTGAACATTACTAAGTAAATATCTTAGTAAGATTATGATTTGATTAAGCCATTTTTAAGATTTTATATATTGGCGTTTGTTAAAACCTTATACTGTAAGTTTGTCCGTAACTTAAATCTTAACTTTATGAAAAACCTGATTATAATTGCATTTTTAGCTTTTTTATTCACAGGCTGTTATGATCCTGCTATTCAGGAATCAACTGACATCAACATATATAAATCTAAAGTTGATACTACTAAACCGAATCAAATTCTTAAGATCGCGGGAAGTACTACCATGGCTCCAATTCTAAAAAATGTTGCAGCATATTTCAAGTCTGCAAACGATATTACCGTAAATATTAAAGAAACAGGCAGCATTGAAGGAATAAAAGCAATTTATTCCGATTCAGCTGATATAGCAATGGCTTCAAACCAAATGCCAGATAGTTTGGTTAATCTATTTCAAAAAAATAAAAAAGAATACGCAGAATTTTTGCTGGCAGGCGATGCATTGGTTTTTATTGTAAATATCAATAACCCAATAAAGAAGCTTACAGATGCCACTTTGAAAGGAATTTATAGAGGTGAAATAACGAATTGGAAAATGCTGGGAGGAAATGATGAAAATATCAAATTATTTAGTCGAGACCAGACTTCCGGCACTTATAGCTTTTTCAAAGAAACAATTTTAACAGACAAATCTCTACCGGAGGGAGTAGACTATTTTAAAGACCAAAATGAAATATTGAGACATGTTAGTAAAGAAAAAAATGCCATCGGATATATAAGTTTTGCTAAACTGGATTATTCAATAGATCCTTTAGATATATCTTTTGATGAAGGAAAAACCTATATTCAACCAAGAATTGAAACTGTAAATAATCTTAAATACAAATATTACAGAGGTTTATATCTTTATTACAAACCTGAAGTGTATAATAAAATAAAATCCTTTCTTGATATGGTGAAGTCTGACACAGTTCAGAAAATAATCAGGGCAAATGGCTATATTCCACTATCAAACAAACTTATTGCAAAGCATTAACAAAGCAATATTTGAAAAGTCCCTTGTGATTTTTCTAATATTGCAATTATATAGAACAAGGTAATGGAGAAAAAGATTGTAAAAGTTGGGATGATACAGACATCAAGTGAAAATGATGTTGATCTTAACCTAAAAAAAACCATTCAATTAACTAAACAGGCAATTGAAAAAGGAGCTCAAATTATCTGCTTGCAGGAATTGTACAGATCTGATTATTTCTGTCAAACTGAAGATTATGACAAATTTTTATTAGCAGAAACGATTCCCGGGCCAAGTACAGAAGCTTTTACCAAACTGGCTAAAGAATATAAGGTTTCGATTGTATTACCCATATTTGAAAAAAGAACACACGGTTTATATCACAATAGTATTGTAATGGTAGATGCTGATGGCTCTTTGGGAATTTATCGCAAAATGCATATTCCTGACGATCCAGGCTTTTATGAGAAATTTTATTTTACTCCTGGAGATTTAGGATATAAAGTATTTGATACTCCTGTGGTTAGAGCTGGGACACTTATTTGCTGGGATCAATGGTATCCGGAAGCAGCCAGGCTTACTGCATTAAAGGGTGCTGAAATTTTATTCTATCCTACGGCCATAGGATGGGATAAGGCCGAAGACCATAATTTAGGTTTAACCCAACACGATGCCTGGTTTACTATGCAAAGGAGCCATAGTATTGCAAATGGAGTTTTTGTAGTATCTGTAAACAGGATTGGAACAGAAGGAGATATCACTTTTTGGGGGCAAAGTTTTATATCTGATCCTTTTGGAAACATTTTGTATAAAGCCTCGAGTGATAAAGAAGAAGTAATTGTTGTAGATTGTGATTTGTCCTTAATTGATCATTACAGAACAAGATGGCCCTTTTTAAGGGATAGAAGAACAGATTCATTTCAGGAAATGACAGCCCGATATCTAGACTAGTTTCTTAAAGTTTTCATTGCCATTTCAAATTTCTCTTTACTTAGAGGTTTATTGATGTAGCCATCAATCTTATATTTTTCAGCTGAAGCAACGTCCTTTGGGTTGTTTGAAGAAGTAAGTATTATAATCTTTATTTTTTCAAATCCAGGTACCGAAAGCTTAGAAAATTCATCCAAAAATTGAAATCCATCCATTACAGGCATATTTATGTCCAGCAGTATAAAATCCGGACATAATGGTTGCGATTCTGAATGGTCACAATTTTCCTTAACAAAATGTAATGCTAATTTTCCATTAGAAACAACTTTGACATTGTTGGTAATATTTAAGTTCTTAATAATTTTTTCACTGATGAAATTACTTATTTCATCATCATCTACTAGCATTACGCAATGAAATTGCTTTTCCATAGTTTGTTCTTAAACTCAATTTTTAAAGCATCTACTTTATGCCTTCACTGAATACCTGAATATTACTCTTTCCTTTTTTATCTTTTAACATTATCCACTCAGTCTCTGTTTCTCAAAATGGCCAAATAAAGAAACATTTTTCTGCCGACTATAAAGATAATTTCCCATTCCATTGTCTTCTACGGTCATTTTCAATTTATCGTTATCTATAAATATATTAATTTTAATTAGGGAAGTTTTAAATCAAAAAACACTCTTACAAAATCATCAATTTGGCCTATCATACTAAGATATTCCAAATTCAAATATAATTGACAATGAAATTTTGTTTGGCATATTATGCAATAATAAAAATGAATAATTGTTAAATTTGAGGTTCTAAATTAAAAATGCGCAATCCATACTTACAAATCCTATTTTTTTCAGTTGTTGTATTTGCTGCAACATATTTATATCAAACCATTTACAATAACCTTCCATTCATTACATGGTTTGCTTTAGCTTATTATTTTTTGCTTACTGCCACTGTGCATGCCATTACTTTCCCTGCATTTAAGAATAACAGCAAGGCATTTATAAGTATTTTCATGGGTTCTCAAGGATTAAGGATGTTTTTTAGCATTGCTCTTTTAATAGTTTACCTGATTTTCACCCCTATTATTTCAATTCAATTCGTAGTTTATTTTTTATTCCTTTATTTATTGTTCGCTGCGTTTGAAATTTATCTTTTACTTTCTAACTTGCGCACCGATTTTAAAAAAGGGTCAATACACCAGTGAAAACTAACTTTTTAAAAGTTTTACCGAACATTTTCTTAATTGCTGTTTTATTCTGTTCTACAACAGTAAAAAGCTCAGCATCAGAAGTTTCTGATGATCATAAAAAATTCAATGCAGGTGAAATGATAATTCACCACATTGTAGATGCTCATGAATGGCATATTGCAGAGTTCGGTCATACTCATATCTCAATACCGCTTCCAATTATCTTATTAAAGAATGGCAACCTTTATAGCTTTCTTAGCAACAGATTAAATGAAACCAGCGAGCATGGAGTAAAAGAATATGGTGATTTCACCTATAATCATGGTCATTTCGAGGCGAAAGATGGCGCAAAAGTTTATGACTTTTCCATCACAAAAAATACAGCTGCCATGATGATAAGTGTATTGTTATTAATGTTTATATTCTTAGGAGTAGCCAAATCTTATACAACCAACCATGGTAAAGCACCGAAAGGCATGCAGTCCTTGATGGAGCCGCTTATCGTATTTATCCGTGACGAGGTAGCAAAAGCCTCTATAGGACCTAAATACGAAAAATACATGCCTTTTCTTTTGACGGTTTTCTTCTTTATATGGGGAAATAACCTTTTAGGCTTAATTCCAATCTTTCCGGGAGGGGCTAATGTAACTGGTAATATAGCAGTAACTTTAGTTCTGGCTGTTTTTACATTTGGTATTACCACATTTACCGCAGGGAAATATTATTGGTCACACATATTTCTTCCTGATGTGCCAAAAGCATTATATCCATTGCTAATACCAATAGAAATAATAGGAATGTTCCTGAAACCATTTGTGTTAATGGTTCGTTTGTTTGCCAACATAACAGCGGGACACATTATAGTACTTGGTTTTTTTAGCTTAATATTCATTTTTGGAGAAATGAATCCAGGGTTAGGCTTTGGCGTATCCATATTTTCTGTAGCTTTCACATTGTTTATGAGTATGTTAGAATTGCTTGTTGCTTTCTTGCAAGCTTATGTATTTACATTACTCTCCGCTTTATATTTCGGTTCAGCAGTGGAGGAACACAAGCATGCTGAACACCATTAATTGGAAACCATTTCTTCTTTATATATAAACGTTAAATTCTAATTTCATTATGACACTATTAAATTTACTATTAGACATTCCAGGTATGGCTTATTTCGGTGCTGGTATTGGTGCTGGTATTGCAGCATTAGCAGCTGGCTTAGGTATTGGTAAAATCGGAGCAAGCGCATTAGAGTCTATCGCAAGACAACCTGAAGCTACTGGTGATATCCGTGCTACAATGATCGTTTCTGCAGCACTTATAGAAGGAGCCGCATTCTTCGGTATTGTTGTATGTCTTCTTATTGTATTCCTTAAGTAATAATTACAGGCACCTTCAAAAGGTGCCTTTTCTTTCCCTAACCTTTTAGTAAATCACATGGAGCTGATACAACCCGGATTGGGATTAATGTTTTGGATGACAATAACGTTTGGCCTTGTGCTTTTCGTGCTAACCAAATTTGCCTGGAAACCTATACTTAAAGCATTAAAAGAAAGAGAAAACAGCATTGAAGATGCTCTTAACTCTGCTCAAAAAGCAAAACTTGAAATCCAAAAATCACAAGCTGAAAACCAAAAGATTTTGGAAGAAGCGCGCTTGGAAAGAGACAAAGTTTTAAAAGATGCACAGGCTACGGCAACCAGCATCATTAACCAGGCGAAGGATAAAGCTGGTGATGAAGCTGCTAAACAACTTGATAGTGCCCGCTTAAGCATTCAAAGTGAAAAAAATGCAGCTCTGACTGAAATAAGAAATCTAGTAGGAAATCTTTCAGTTGATATTGCAGAAAAAATAGTGAGAAAAGAACTTCAATCAGAATCTTCAAGCCAGGCTTTGGTTCAACAATATTTGAACGAAGCAAAACTTAACTAATCATGTCTGAGATCAGAATAGCAGCCAGATATGCCAAATCTTTAATTGAGCTTTCCTCAGAAAAAGGCTCATTAGATGCAGTTTACAATGATATGCAATTGATTACAGATGCATTCGCAAATAGCCGTGAATTGGTTTTAGCAATGCAAAGTCCAATTATAAAATCTGATAAAAAGTTAGCAATTCTGACCGCTATTTTCAAGGCTAGAATTAACAACCTAACATTTTCTTTTTTTGAGCTTTTGGCTAAAAAAAACCGTGGTGCTAATTTCTATGATATTGCAAAAGCATTTCTGGACCAATACCAGGTTTTAAAAGGCATTCAAAAAGCTCAAGTATTTACTGCCACTAAAATTGATGACGTTTTACGTCAGCAATTTATGAAAATGGTAGAAGAGAAAACTGGCAAAAAAGCTGAAATTGAAGAATTTGTAAAAGAAGAACTTATTGGCGGATACATTCTGCGAATTGGTGATTTACAATACGATGCTTCGGTACAATCTAAGTTACAGAAGATCAAGAAAACATTTACTGAAAACCAATATATACCTAAGAATTAGTTATGGTAGGAATAAGACCGGATGAGATTTCGTCCATCCTGAAAGAACAATTATCTAATACTAAAACGCAGGCCGA
>JACMRH010000103.1 GCA_014376535.1 Cytophagales bacterium
AGATTGTACAATATTTTAATAAGCAATTGACCCATGTTCACCAGCATATAAATTCCTTATATATACCTCATTGATCACAGATGCACAAAGTTCACCTTTCGAATTTAAGATTTCCATTGGAAATGCCTTAACAAATTTACCAACACTGTTTAAAGCTTTTTCAGCTTCTTGTATATCAGCCTCTGTTAGAGATATTTTAAAATAAAGATTGCTGCGTCCGGGTTTTAAATATTGAATTTCCGCACTTTTTAACCAAACCCGCACCTTAAAACCTTTTCTCTTTAAAACCTGATCAAAAAGCAATGAGTAAAATGGGTCAGATGCACTGAATATTGTTCCTCCGAATATGGAATTATTATAATTAGAATTCAGAATGCTTTTTGAAATCTTAACGTGAACTCCGGTAAACCCTTTGTCAAATTTCTTGACCCATATTCTTTGAAAAAATAATGGGGGATAGAAACGAATCGCCCATTTGAGTAAATTTTCGGAGACTACCATTTGTGCAATATCAGTAAAAGGGCTTGATTTCAAAAATTAAATACTACAGTTATTGCAATTCAAGGATATTTCAATAGAAGTATTTTGGTTTATCATTTTTGTTTGTAGATTGAGTGCTCAAATTAAAGATATGGATCAAACTGCTGCCCACACTAAGAATGTAAGACTTATCATAATTGTAGCTGCCCTTGGTTATTTTGTAGATATCTATGATCTAATACTTTTTTCTGTAATCAGGGTAAAAAGTTTAAAGAGTCTTGGTGTTCCTGATAATGAACTCCTTGATGTTGGAACCATGCTTATAAACAGTCAAATGTTTGGGATGCTTCTAGGCGGCATCCTCTGGGGCATTCTTGGCGACAAAAAAGGCCGGATCAGTGTTCTATTTGGTTCTATTTTGCTCTATTCTTTAGCAAATATGGCAAATGGCTTTGTGACATCTGTTCCAGCCTATGCTATTATTCGGTTTATAGCAGGTATAGGACTTGCAGGCGAGTTAGGGGCGGGAATAACTTTGGTTACTGAAACAATGAGTAAAGAAAACCGGGGTTATGGTACTATGATAGTTGCTGGTGTAGGGTTAATGGGTGCGGTGGCTGCGGCATTGGTAGGTGAGAATTATGCATGGGAAACATCATATATAATAGGTGGAGTAATGGGCTTGCTTCTGTTAGGCCTTAGAGTAGGACTTGCGGAATCAGGAATGTTTAAAAACGTAATGAATGATGGAGTTAGTCGTGGTAATATATTAATGCTATTCAATGATCGCAAAAGATTTAAAAAATATCTGAGTTGCATCCTGATAGGAATTCCTTTATGGTTTGTGGTTGGTGTACTTGTTACCTTCTCACCTGAGTTTGGAAAAGAATTAAATGCAACAGAACCCCTGTCGGCCGGTACCGGAATTATGTACTGTTATATTGGCATTGCCCTGGGAGATATTGTAGCAGGTTTTATGAGCCAGATGTTACGTTCAAGGAAAAAAGTCATGTTAACTTTCCTTCTGCTAACTGCAGTTAGTATTGTGGTTTACTTAAATGCAGAAGGGATGACTTCCCGTCAATTTATTTGGCTTGCACTATTTTTAGGATTTTCTTCCGGATACTGGGCAACTTTTGTAACCATCGCATCAGAACAATTCGGAACAAAT
>JACMRH010000104.1 GCA_014376535.1 Cytophagales bacterium
AATAGGTTTTAAGCTAAATTTAAACTGAATCAAGAATAGTATATACTTTTATACAAAATAGGAAAAGGTTACAAATTCAGCGTATGTGCTATTTAAAACCAAATAACTACCAGCAATTAATTAAAAGATTCTATTTTTGTATTAGTAGAGTTATATATTAATGTCATGATTGACTGATTTATAATAAAACAAAATGTTTGTTTATAAAATGCATCATATTAAATGTTTGCGCTAACTGACAAAATCATCAAACTTGTATTGTTAAATAAATGCGGTTAAGATTACAAAGTTTTTTATTATTTTTTTTGGTCCTGTGCGGACAGGCAATACTGGCACAAAAAGCTGCCAAATATCAGGTAGTCCAAACCGCTGTTAACGATACTCTTTACCTTGATTTTCAAATACAAAGAACCTCAAACCCGGTTTTTAACCTCGGAGGATATAATTTAGTATTCAAAATTGATACCACTGTTGTAGACACAGTGAATGCTAAACTTTTCGCTCAGGGAATTTATGGAGTAAAAACAGCTGAATATATTCCAGTTCAGTTCTTACATTTATCCGGCACCACTTACCAACTTACCTTATACAAAAAACCTGCTGGAACTACCACTTCAATTGTTCCTGATGCATTTGTCAGCGTTGGTAAAGTTGGTTTTAAAATAAAACGTTGCGGGCTATCTAATATTAGTTTTCCAATAGTTCCTGCAACCACTATTTCAGCATGGGAAAATAATAATGTTGCGCTTGTAAATGAAACTGCAGTAAATCCTGCATCTTCTAATTTGACAACCAGCGTCAAAGCAACCTTATCAGTTACGAAAGATACAGTATGTATAAATGGAAGTGAAAACTTTACCGTTTCTGAAACCGGATTTTCTCAATATAGCCTTTTTATCAAAAACTCTTCTGGATCTAACTCATTAGTAATTGGCCCACAAGCATCTAATATTTTCTCAAATATTCCAATTGCTGCCAGTAACCAATATTTTGTCAGGTTTCAAAATGGAGCTAATCCTGCCTGTCAGGATACAACCTCTTCTGTAAAGGTCACAACTGTAAATCCTCCTCTCCAGCTTGTTATTTCAAAAGTTAGTCCTCCGATTTGTCTGGGACAGAAAATCCTTTTTACAGCTTCAGTAAATAATTTGGCAAACAAATATGTTTGGAAACTTGTACCATCTACACTGGCCCAATTTGTTGACGCACCTGTAGGAGTTGGGAAAAACAATGTTACCGTAGATTTTAATGGTACCAACCCTTACTCGGTTCAGTTATCTGTGCAGGATACTAATAAATTTGGTTGTGCAAGTACACCTGTTTCTGTTTCCTTAAATACTGTGAAATGTAGTTTAAATGCAGATTTTGCTATTAATGGAAATGATACTTCAATTTCTGCGTGCCAAAATGCATCTATAATATTTACTGATAAATCAATTTCATCTTCAGGAACAATTGTAAAATGGTCCTGGACTTTTGGTGCAGGGGCAATACCGGATACTTCTAACCTGAAAAACCCTGGTCCAGTTATGTACAATTCCGTTGGTGTTGTCAATGTTAAATTGACTGTTACTGACAATAATGGTCTTACTAATACAATTGTAAAATCACCAACAGTTAGAGTTCTATCTGTTTTGTCTGCCCAACCAAACCCTTCTTGTGGTTCTTCTTCCTGCAATGAGGTAAATTTTAACTGGCAACCAATTCCAGAAGCTACTTCCTATGAAGTCAGATATAAAAAGAGTTTAAAAGGAACCTTTACTGTATATCAAATTAATGGATTAGCGACGGATTTTAAAGTTACAAAAACCTCACCTGGTATTGGAGGTTCACTGGAATTTAGCGATACTAAAAATGATACAGTTTATTTTCAAGTGAAAGCGATAGCTGGCAAATGTGATACAACATTTTCAACTATTGTATCTTGTAGACCATCCTATTGTTCTGTAGTTGTTGGTTGCAACCTGCCAGCTATTTCTATTCCGACTCCTCCAACAGCATGTATTGGTTCAACGGTAAAATTAAAAGTCATCACTAGCCCTTCAGTTTTCTATAAGCAAACTCCCTATAAAAGTGTCAGGTTCGTTTGGGAAAATGGGTCGTACGATACTTCTCACACCTACTCTGTCAAAATTACCACAGAGGGCTTCCAAAAAGTTAAATTGCTTACAATAGACACCCTTTTGCCCAATTGTTACGCATTAAATTCAATTTCAATTCCTGTAGGTAAAACTTTAACTACAAAACCTGACCTGGGAATCCAAAGCCTGGAATGTGACCGGGCTACTTTTGTTTGGAAACATGTTGATGGTGCTGAAAAGTATCAGATAAGATATTCAGGAACCTGTGTTGGATTTCAGGATTGGACAGATGCTCCTTTGTCAGGACAGGCAGAATTCTATGAAGTTTCTGGACTTACAAATGGTTGTAATATTAATTTCCAGGTTAGGGCAATCGGCGCTTGTAACCAAACTCAGTCTGACACCCTTATTTCACCTCCAACTTGTTCCTGTTTTATCGGTCACATAGCAAGTAGTAATGCCAAAACTTGTGCCTTGGATACCCTGACTTTAAAAATATCAAATATTCAGGTACCGAAATGGCAAATAACATGGTTTGACCCTGTAAAGAAGATAAAGGTATCTTCTCAAACTGACTCTACATATAAGTTTGTCCCAGACGTACCGAATAAGATTTATAATATTCAATACACAATTTATGATTTAACTAAAACAGATAGCTGTAAAACCACCGGAAGTATTATTGACACTACTAGCACATCTACTTCACCAGAGTGGAACCCTATAAAAACTGCCTTTTGTATTAGCGACGCAATTTATTACCTCAGCGATAAATCTGTAAACCAAGGCTATCAATTCTCCGGTGATGGTATTAGTAAATTACAAGATGCCTATTATTTCAATGCAAAAATGGCAGGAATAGGTAAGCATACCTTAACTTATAATGCATGCGGAAATAAAGAAGGCCACGAAGTAGAAGTCGTGGACAAACCTTGTGTGACAACTGTGGTGGGCGGCGGAAACCTTATAAAAAATCCAAATGACCTATATACTGCCTGTGATGGAACAATTTATATTACAGATGAATCTTCAATCTGGAAATACTCGCCGGGCGGGACCAACGGAATTCCGCAATTAGTAGCTAAAACGTCAGCAAACGGAGACCTTGATGGAAATATTTCAGCAGCCATGTTTGGGAAACCATATGGTATTGTGCTCGATGAGTCAAAAGGAAATGAACTTTACTTTGCTGATTATGATAAGCACAAAATAAGAAGGGTTGTTTTTGACAAATCCCGGATTGAAACTGTGGCTGGCCAGAATGTAGCAGGAAACAATCCAAATAATAATGCTCCTATCACGGGCCTTTCTTCTGCAAGGTTTTTTAACCCCTTAGGTTTGGCAATACATCCAAATAGTGATACTTTATACGTATCTGACTTTACAACCAACAACATTAAATCATTTACTTTTAAAAATGCTACTCCTCAAATAAAAATGGTTTTGGGTAACCAATCAGGTATAGCATTACCGGGAAGAGGAAAAAATGTCAATGTCAGACCCAGAAGAATTGCAGTTGACTCTTTGGGTTTAAGTTTTACGGATGAAGATGGGTTTATAGGCCGGTACAAATTTATAAGTGATTCTGCAAGAGCATCTACCATTTTAACTTCACGTGGCTATAAGGATGGTTCACCCTCTCAGTACCTGTTAAGGTCTGTAACGGGAGTAACACCTAGAATTGGTGACTGGATATTTTTTACAGACAAAGATAATTATGCTTTAAGAAGAGTGAATGCAGTTACAGGCTATATGGAAACTGTAGCTGGATCACCACCATCCAATGGTCCTCCAAGCAATTTTCCACCCTTAGCCGATGGATCAGCATTCAATGCACGTTTTAGTGTACCGACTGCTTTATCATTCAACATAAAAGGATATATTGATGTTTTAGATGCGGGAAGTCCTGCAGCCGTCCGTCGTTATTATATTCCGCGCTGGGGTATAGGTACATGGGATGGATTTGATTCTGTTTTTGTTGCCAATTGTGACAGGGACACAATTACCCCTATATATTCTGCAGGATTTTTAAGGGTTGTAAAAGGGAATCCAAATGCTCTTGTAAACACTACCATTTTTGTTCCTAAAGACACGGGTACTTACATTTTAAGTTATAAAATAAAAGTTGGAAGATGTGATACTGTTTTTTTCAAGACTGTTTTAGTAAAACCTCAGCCAGATCCTAAATTAAAAAATGATACAACCTGTGCCCCTTCCGCTCAATTAACTGCTGTTGCTAAAAGGGACACTACACTAAGATATAAATGGTTCGGCCCTAACAGCCGCACACTTCCCATTGTTACAAGTGACACAAACAGGACGATCAGTGTCACCACTACCGGCAAATACTGGGTTGAAATTTATTATGGAAAGCTCCGTAAATGTTTTATGGTTGATTCTGCCTCCATTAAAATAATAAAAGGACAGGATGGTGTTATCAATACAGTCCCAATAACTACTAAAGACCAGGCAATTGTATGTTATGGGGCAAGTGTAGTTTTGTCAATGGATGAAATTTCGCTTACTGCTGCAAAGTTTAAAAGTTTTCTCTGGAGTACCGGTGAAACTACAAAAACCATTACGGCATTTGGCTCGGCAAACTATATGGCAAGTGCCAGAGATACTTTGGGTTGTGATATCATCGCCAGGTTCAAAGTAATACAATCGCCTTTGCCTGGACTTTGCATCAAAGCTTCAGATGCAACATCAGGAAAAAATCTTGGATGGGGAACATATAATGTATCAACATTTTCAGGAACAGCAGGATTAGCGGGTGGTGCAAACGGAAAGGGTACAAGTGCAACCTTTAAATTCCCATGGGGGCTTGCCATTTTCAAAGACACCTTGTATGTATCTGATCAAAATAATAAAATAAGGTCTATTACTCTAAAAAGTGGTGTGGTTGCCAATTTTATTGGAACTGGTTTAAATACTATTGTCGACAGTGTTAGTAAAAGTCAGGCGGCGTTCAATACACCACAAGGATTTAGCTTTGATAAAGCTGGTAACTTATATGTGGCAAATACAGGTGCAAGTAACATTGCTAAATATGACAGGGCAAAAAATCTGTATTATATTTTAGCCGGTTCTGGAAATACTGCCTACACAGATTCTATAGGCAAACTAGCAGATTTAAATCAACCATATGATGTTGCTGTTGATCCTGCCGGAACCATATATTTTACTGATAATCAAAACCATGCAATCAGGACTATCAATACAAAAGGAAAGGTCAGGACATTTGCCGGAAATCCTCCACTTTTTGGAACAAATGATGGAAAAGGAAGAAATGCACAATTTAACTGGCCTTGGGGCTTGTCTTTTAGTCCAAATGGAGATTTAATTGTTTCTGAAGACGCAAACAACACTCTTAGAAAAATCAGCCTAGATTCTAATGTTAATCTGATAGCAGGAAAGTTCAAGACAGTTGGTAATAACAGCCCAAAAATAGGAAACGCAGTTCCCGGCTTGTCGGCCACATTTAACAGGCCCTGGAACCTGGCAAGTGACCCACAAGGAAATACTTATTTTTCAGATGGTGAAAATAACCTGATCAGGGTTTTAGATCCTAAAGGAAATGTAATTACACTAGCGGGTTTGGGCACAGTAGGGACCAAAGACGGTTTGCCTGACAGTGCAACCTTCTCAAGGCCTACCGGGATAGCTTTTGATCCTATCACAAAAAGTCTTTACGTTGCTGATAGGTTTAATCATACCATCCGCAAGCTTACCAAAAACAAAACAGTCTATATCTGTAAAGGAAGTGCATATAATTTAAGTGATTCATGTGGTACTGCTAACATGACATTAAAGAAGAAAAATGCTTCAGGGTCTTTTGTCACACAATTCTCCTTCACAAACAGAGCAGACACAGGTACTTTTTTAGTAGAAGAATCTTATCCGGGAACTTGTCCATTGATTTTGAGAGACACCATTCTGATTAAGTTTCATGAAATTGATTCACTATTCAGGATCCCTGGCCCTATTGCTTCTCCCGTAATTCTTTGTCCGAAGGATACAGTAACTTTCACAGCAACACCAGGTTATAGTGAATATTTCTGGGCGGCCAGGCAAAATGGTATTGATTTTCAGTTGGGAAAAACTACAACCAATTCTATCAAAACCTCATTCATAACACCAGGGTTTCCGAAATTGTATGTATCAATCCGGAACAAGAAAACTGGTTGTATTGACAGGTTACAAACTACCGAAGAAAGACAAGTATTTGTTCAGGACAAGTTAAAAGCAGATTTTAAAGACTCCGTGTTTTGCCTGGGACTTCCTACCTTGTTTGAACCCATAAATTCGGATGTATCTAAACTAAATTACGTTTGGGATTTTGGTGTTATCAATTTAACCAGTGACACCTCGCACAATATTTACCCAAGCTATTTATATCCTGTAAGTAAAAGTTACCAGATAAGGCTGGTTGTCAGAGATACCACCGTTAACAGTTTTTCATGTCCGGATACCATTACTAAAACAATCAATATCTCTAGTTTACCAAAGCTTTCTTTAAGCATTAATAATACAAATCAGGATTCAATAAAATATTGCGGTGGCCCTGATCCAACAATTAACCTGAAAGCAAACTTTATACCTGATGGTACTACAATTAGTCCTTTCGGTTACCAATGGTCTGAATTGAAAAATCCGGGAGGCTTAAATTCAAAAACTATAGATCCTCTTGCAACAGCTTCGCCAGTTTTACCTTCTAATAAGAACAGCCTGCTATTTGGTTACACCGTGTTTGTCAGGGATGGCTCCAATTGCGAAAGTAACAGGGATACTGTATATGTGAGGTTAAGTAGAAAGCCTTCAATTAAAATAGACCTGGACAAAAGTAAAGTTTGCCTTGGTCAGCCAGTAACTTTTACAGCAACAGACACAACATTGCCTCCTGCTAATCCAGGTGAAATTTCTTACAAATGGTTTGCTGGTGGCAGACAAGTTAACGCAGACACTACAAGTCCTAAACTGACTGTAACACCAACACAATCAATTTCTTATACACTTTCAGTTAAAAATAAAGTAACGGGTTGCACAGGTACATTCACTTCGCCAACAGTTGAGGTGATTGGTTTTAATGTTAAACTAAGCGCACCTGCTTCTAAATTATGTACAAATCCATATAATATTCCGGTTACAGCGAATTTATCAGGCAATCCCGCAAGTCCTTTGACTTTCCTTTGGACCGATACCCTGACCAAAAAGATTTCTTCTGCAGTAAGTGACCCAACTAAAAAGGATGTTCAAATTTTTAATGATTCAACCAGGACATTTAAATTATTTGTTCAGGATTCAGCAGGATGTTTTAATTCGGATATGATCACCATTAAAGGCACAAATAAAAATGTTCCTGTTTTTGATGTTGCGCTCTCGCAACCTAAAATATGCCTGGGACAAAGTATTGTAGTAACTGCCAAAGATTTTAGTAATTCAAATCCAAACTTCTACAAATTTAGATGGGATTCGGCCGGAGTTGTATTAAATAAGGATACTTCTCTCGTTTTAAATAAAAGACCTTCAGCAAACGTCATTTATAATCTGTCAGTTTTTGATAAAAGAAATGGTTGCGATTCAACTTTTTCCAGCCCTCAGTTAACAGTTGTCGGTTTTGATCTAAAAATTAAACCAGTTGTTGATCCGGTTCCATGTTCACCAACAACAACAGTTGATCTCATTCCGCAGTTTATTGGAAAAGCTGTATTGCCGTATAAAAAAGTGCTGTGGACTGATTCTTCGGGATTACCAGCAAAGTCGATTTCTAACCCCTCAGATACCATTGCAAAATCTTTCAGGGATTCAACCAGGGTCTATAAGTTATACATAGAGGATAAACAGGGATGTTTTGATTCTGCTTATGTGAAAGTAAAAGGTTCGTCTTTAGTCAAACCTGCTTTTGCTGTTTCTATTTCGAAAGACACTATTTGTCGGGGTGATTCTGTGACTTTGCTGGCAGTTGATTCAAGTAAATCTCCTGTAAATCAATTCAATTATTATTGGCTCGTCTCGGGAGTTAGGGTAAATAAAGACACAAATAGTCCGGTATTCATAGTTACTCCTCAAACTTCCATTTCTTATGAATTGAGGGTTTTAAGTAAAAACAGTGGTTGTACAACTTCAATAAATTCAAAATTAATAAGTGTTTCAGGCTTTAATGTTTCTATTGATTCCATAATTCAGGCTACTCCATGTACTGTGACTTCATCTGTACAACTGAAAGCTAAGATCAGTTCTGGAACTGCCCTGCAACCATATAAATTCATTTTGTGGACTGAAAATCTCTCGGGTAAAGTTCCGCAATCGATTAATGATCCAAGTCAATTTGTAGTACAGTCTTTCCGCGATTCTACCAGGACTTACAAGTTTACTTTAAAAGATGCTGCAAACTGTCAGGCATCTTCAACCATCAAGGTTTTAGGATCTTCACTTGTGAAACCAAAATTTGCTGTTGATATGTCTGTTCCCGGACCTATTTGCCGCGGAAAGGGGGTAACATTTACAGCGAAGGATCTAAATGTACCTTCACGCCCTGACCAATATACTTATTCATGGGATTCTTTAAGAACCAGAGTAAATCAGGATATTACCAATCCTGTCCTGATAAAAACTCCCAAAAACAGTGTTCTGTACTCAGTTAAAATCAAGAGCAATAACAGTGGCTGCGACACAACCATTTCTGCTGGTAATCTGGTGGTGAATGGATTTGATATAAGTTTTAAAGTCAAACCTGTAACCTGTTTTCCTGATTCTGCGCCAATAAATGCCAGTTTAGATAATGCAACTTCAATAAAATCTATTCAATGGGTCGATGCCATGACTGGGCTTCCTTCACCAGCTTTATATCCTCCAAATAAATTAGATGTGATGGTTTGGAGAGATGTTGACAGAGATTACAAGCTAACTGTAAGTGATAATTTTGGCTGTGAGAAATCTGGAGTTCTTAATGTAAAGGCACCTTCTACAACACCACCTGAGTTTGTAATAGCATCTGGAAAAGACACTGGAGTGTGTGTAGGAAGCAAAGTGCCTGTAAGGTTGGTTGTTACAAAGGGAATTTCTCCTTTTAAATTTACTTGGAAAGATGAATTTGGTAATCCAACTCCTGAAGTTGACTTAACTAATTCATTAAATCCAGTTATTTCAGCGACGGCGAGCAATGTTGGCAGCAAGAAAACCTATTTTATAAGCATGCAAGATTCTGGAGTATGTTTCCCTCCGGTGATTGAAACACTCGGTATCACATTGTACGATATGACACTTCAGATTGGAGGTACCCAAACCAAGCTTTGTCGCAATTTATCTGATCCTAATCCGGTTACTGATATTGTTGCTAATTCAAATGCAAGTGGAAGCCCTTTATTCAAATGGAAATTCGTGAATACCGGTGAGAT
>JACMRH010000105.1 GCA_014376535.1 Cytophagales bacterium
AAGCTGCTTCAGCACCACTGATGCCTGAACGTAAACCGATCTGGGAATATTTCTGAAATTTACTTTTCAACCTGTTACTGACCAGCCAGCTTACCAGCATGGTAACTACCGCAATAATGATTAACATAGTTCTTTAGTTTTTAAGTTTATTTATAATAGAGGTAGTTGAAAATCCTTTTACTAAAGGGATGGTTTTAACTTCTCCCCCATTATTGATCACAACATCCGCACCAACTATATTGTCTACTGAATAATCGTCACCTTTCACCAGGATTTCCGGTTTTAAAACTGAAATAATGTCATATGGAGTATCCTGGTCAAATAAAACTACCAAGTCAATAAAAAATAAAGATGCTAAAATCCTGGCCCTGCTATATTCGTTATTTATAGGTCTTTCAGGCCCTTTGTTTTGCCTTTTTACAGATGCATCTGTGTTAAGGCCCAAAATTAGTTTATCTCCAAACTCACGTGCCTTTTCAAGATAGTCTACATGGCCCAGATGAAGTATATCAAAACATCCATTTGTAAAAACGGTTTTTAAACCTTGTTTTTTCCAGTCTGAAATGAATTGTTTTGCCTGGTCAAGTTCAACAATTTTATTTTCCGCTTTCATACTTTCTGGGCTTAAGCAACTGGGAGCCAATAACAGAAACAAATCCAAAAATGATCAAAACCAATGTTTGCCAGGCGTGAAAAACAATAGTGAATGCCAAAGCTTTATCCGTAGCCAATCCATAAAATACATATAAACCGGCAGGAACCAGAATATGATAACTTCCTGCCCCCCCTGGTAAAGGCATGGCCATTGCAATTGAACCTAAGGTAAATACAGTTAATGCTGCTTCAAGTCCCAAAATTCTTGTTTCATCAAAAGCTAGCATAACTAACCAGGCCATTAAAAAATACAATACCCAGATCAAAAGGGAGTAAAACATAAATGCCCCCTTTTTCTCCAATGTAAATACTGAAAAAAGCCCTTTTTTCATGTTTATCCATATTTCTGCCAGTTTTATGCTCAGATTTTTAAGCTTACCTGTTTTGCTTAAATAAATCACCACAAGAGCAAAAACCAAAATAACGCCAAAAAATACCCACAAGAAGGGAAATGAACTTCCCCCAGCAGCTTGTGCACTATTTCTTTTGGCAATGAAATCTTTTAAAAGGCCAATTAATTTATCATATTCTATTAAAAAAGATGCTGCTATAAAACATAAAAGGAAAATTACATCAATAAGTCTTTCTGCTACTACCGTTCCTGCTGATGTTTCAACAGGAACTGCTTCTAACCTGAACATATTAAGACAGCGTGAAATCTCACCACCTCTTGGTATTGCCAGATTGATAAAATATCCGACCATTACAGAGAAAAAGCTAGCAATCAGCCTTACCGGATAACCTATTGGCAATAACATTAATCTCCATCTTTCGGCCCTTACTAGATGGCTTAAAATAGCCACTGCGCCTGACAATAAAATATAACCTTTGTTAGCCTTATTCCAGGTATCCAGAATAAAATCGAGCTTACTTTTACCTGCAGGTGCTTCTATGTTTTTCAATGAGAACCAGAGCAAAAATGCTGCTGCTCCCAACATCAAAGCATAGGAAATAATGTTTTTTAGGGTCTTATTCAAAATAAAAAAAATTAAAGCTTATTTCCTTCTTTTGGAAAAACTAAAATAGGCTGATGTTTCTTCGCTTCTTCAAAATCAAGTAAACAATATGAAATAACGATTATAAGATCGTTAACATACATCTTACGGGCAGCCGGGCCATTCATACAAATTGTACCTGTACCTCTCTCACCACGGATAACGTAAGTTTCTAGCCGTTCGCCGTTGGAAAGATTAAGAACCTGAACCTTTTCATTTTCTATCATATTAGCAGCATCCATCAGATTTTCATCTATCGTAATACTTCCAACATATTCCAATTCTGCCTGCGTTATTTTAACTCTGTGTATTTTGGACTTTAGAACCTGAATTTGCATTTGTATAATTTGAGAGCGAAAGTAATAATTTAAAATGAGGAAGAAAGAAGGCTATGATTTCATAAAGACAACATTATCAATCAAACGAACGTTCCCTAAATAACAGGCTATGCAAATAGCAATATCTCCTTTATAAGAATTATCAATAGATTGTAAATTTGAGGCATTTGCAACTTCAAGGTATTCAAGTCTTAACCCTTTAACTGTCAGCAAATTATATTTTGCAGCAGCTATCATCTCTTCTATTTTCTCTCCTTCAAGTATTTTAGTTTGAAGAAAAGAAATTGTTTGGTAAATGACGGGTGCCAATTGCCTTTGAAACTGATCGAGTCTGACATTTCTGGAAGACATGGCCAGACCATCTGCTTCCCGAAGTGTTTCCTGTACCCTGATTTCCAAATTGAACCCCAGGTCTGTTGTCAATTGTTTGATAACCAGGGTTTGCTGTAAATCTTTCCTTCCAAAATAGGCCCTTTGAGGAAGTGCTGCATGAAAAAGTTTAGAAACAACGATGGCAACTCCATTAAAATGTCCAGGTCGAAAAGCACCTTCCATGACATTTTCTAAATTGCCAAAATCAAATTTTAAACTGACAGTCTTTGGATACATCTCCAATACAGAGGGAGTAAAAACCCAGTCGCATCCTTCTTCTTCCAGGAGTTTTAAATCCTGATCTAAAGTAGAAGGATACTTCTCAAAATCTTCAGGATTAGTAAATTGAATAGGATTTACGAAAATGCTGCAACCTGTAAAATCGTTTTCATTTTTACTTGACCGTATCAAAGAAAGGTGACCTGAATGAAGTGCACCCATGGTAGGAACAAATCCAGTAGAACCTTTGGTAAAAGTCCGGAATGAAGTTAATTCCTGAACTGTTTTAAATATTTTCAATAGGTTTTTTGCAGGATAATCCGCAAAACTAAAATATTGTTTGGCGATTACTATTGAAAATGGCAATTTTTTTATATAATTTTGCAATTCGGAAGACTATACTTAAATGAGTCAACCAGTTTTAAACTAAAATAACCCCGCTACCCTATGTCCAGTAAACTCAGACTTTTGTATGTAGCCAGTGAAATCAATCCTTTCTTAAAAATCACAGAAGTAGCAGATTTTGTAAGAA
>JACMRH010000106.1 GCA_014376535.1 Cytophagales bacterium
AGGGCCTGTTTGTTTGGGAAATCCTACTGAAGTTACAGTTGAGTTAGCAGAAGATGGTAAGTTCTATGAAGTCTTTTATAATGGAAAATCAATAAGTGCTTCAACAAAAGGCTCTGGTATTGATTTGAAAATACCTATTAGTACAACAATTATTCCTGCTGGTTCCAACCCACTTTCAATTGGAATAAGTGTTCCAGGTTGTGTTCCTGATACATTAACTAAAAAACCTGTTTTAGAAATTAACAGCAAAGCTTCTGATTCGCTATTGGTTAGTGCATTGCTTTCTCCAATATGTATTGGAACTGATGGTGCCGTAAGAATTACCGGAATACAGCCAAAAGTGAGCTATCAGGCTTATATTGGTTCTGATTCTGTAAGCCAGACTATTACAGGGCCTGGTCCGGATATTATTTTGCCAGTACCGGCTACTAAATTGCTTCCAGGAATGAATAGTATTTCTGTTAAAGCATATATCGATGGATGTACAGTTAGTGATTTGAAAGATACTGCCGGTATAAAAGTTAACCCAAATCCAAAAGTTGATCTTGCGATATCTGTTGACCCGAGCACAATTTGTGAAGGTGGAGAAAGTATATTGACTATTTCAACAACTGAAGAAGGTGTTTCCTATCAGGCTGTTGTAGGTACAAAGCCTTATAGTTCGGCAGTATTGAGTACAGGTGGAGAAGTCAAACTTACTGTATTTGGTTTACCACAAGGAGTGAATATTGTAGGTGTAGAAGCATTTGTTCAGGGTTGTTTGAAAAGGAATCTGGATTCAACAGTTTCTATTACAGTAAACAAAGGGCCAAAATTGGATTATAGTGTAACCGGCTCTACTGTATGTATTGGCGACAGTGGAAAACTAACCATTAGTGGTAGTGAAGCTGGTGTGTTGTATCAGGCTTTTGAGAAAACATCCAATGGTATTTTTAGCAGAAAGGTCACTGGAACGGGAAATGCAATTGTAATAACCCTTAATCCAAGCACCAATCCTTCAGACACGATAATTGTAAAAGCTGAGATTACAGGTTGTGGTATAGTTAGATTAGAAAATAGTGGAATCCTGATTACAAATGATAAAAACGCTTCGAAAAATCTTTCTACAGTTGGAAGTACAATTTGCATAAACGATGTAAATGCCACTGCTACAATAAAAAATGCGATCAAAGACGTTTCTTACGAAGCTACTTTCAATAGTGCTAAATTACCTTCACAAATTGGCACAGGTGGAGATTTAATATTTAACCTTCCTACTTCAATTTTGTCTAAAGGGAGCTACAAAGTAACTTTTACTGCAACTGTACAGGCTTGTGGTCCAGTTGCACTTGATAGTGTGGCAACTGTGGTAATTAACGATAATAAATCTTCCAAAGACCTTCAGGTAAAAGGAAGTGATATTTGTGTCATGGATGCAAGTGGCACCGCAACAATTCTTTCAGCAATAGATGGAGTTACTTACCAGGCGTCAATTAATGGTAAAGAACTCCCTGAAAAATTAATTGGGGAAGGTGCTGACTTAGTTTTTACTATCCCTGTTGTTAATATTAACATGGGCAGCAATACTGTTTCTTTTGTGGCAACAATTTCAGGCTGTACACCGGTAGAATTAACCAATAAAGCGATTATTAACAGGAATGACAATACAACTTCAAAAGATCTTTCTACCAGAGGAAGCACAGTTTGTGCAAATGACCCAAATGCGACTGCAACAATTATATCAGCAAAATCAGGAATTAGCTATCAGGCATTTCTTGGAGATAAGGCTGTGAGCGATAAATTACTTGCCAATGGATCAGATTTGGTTTTAAGCATTGTAACAAATCAACTGGCTTCAGGTCAAAATGTAATTTCATTTATAGCTACAGTAGCTGGTTGTGATCCAGTCAAATTGGACTCCAATGCGATTGTAGTTGTGATTGGAGATCGTTATAATATCAAAGGCTCAAGCTTGCGTTGCTATTCTACTACAGGTGAATACGGTATAACCCCTGTTCCAGGTATCACCGTTTATAAATGGACTGTACCGGAAGGATCAAAAATCACTTCTGATTCCACAGGAGATAGAATCACAGTTGCATTTGGAGAAAAATCCGGAAAAGTAACTGTAACTCCTGTAGGAAATATTGGAGCATGTGATGGAGTTAGTAGTGAACTGTATGTAAGCGTAGAGCCTTCATACAAGGAAAATTTAAATATTTTAGGAAAAAACCTGGTTTGTATTAAAGATGGAGATATTATACAGGTTGATACAGTTGGGGTAATAGGTGTGGATTATATTGTCTGGAACATGACTCAAGGTATCAGGATCAATGATACTATAAATAAAAAGTCAATATTCAGGAAGTTTAATATTACATATACAAGGGCTGGTTTTGAAACTATTACCGCGCGTCCACATATTCGTTGTTCAGATACATTCGGAAAGGAAGATACGTTGAGAGTTGAAGTTTTAGAATATCCTGTTGCGGAAGCTGGGGATTATCCTTTAATAGAGAATGACCTTAGTTCAGAAGTTAACCTTAATGGTACTGGATCTACTGAAAATGTAAATGCCGCTACAAGTTTTATTAACTATAAATGGTATTCTACTGACAGGACTATTCAAATAAATAATCCAAACACTTTAAATTCTGCCAGTTTCGTTCCAACATCATCTGAAACTAAAGTTTACCTAAAGGTTAGTGAAAGAAATGGTTTATGTCCTGCTTTAGATAGCGCAATTATTAACCTTACTATAGGTATTCAAATCCCCAATATTTTCACACCAAATGGAGATGGAGTTCATGACTTATGGGAAATCAAAAACCTAAATAAACTCTATCCTAATTGTTCAGTTGAAGTATTTAATAAATGGGGAAGTTACATTTTTAAAAGCAATGGATATTCTGAACCATGGGATGGAACCAGAAATGGAGAAGATCTACCTGTGGCAACCTATTATTATGTTGTAGACTTTAAAGATGGTTCTAAACCACGAACAGGATCTGTTACAATCATCAGATAAAAAAAGGGAGCTTTAGGCTCCCTTTTTTTTCAATCTATAATTTTCCATCTTAGATACTCAGGGACATTGGCAACATATTTAAAAATGGCGATGCTTTACTGTAATCCAAGTATTCATACTCCATGCCAAGCAACCTGATATTCTGATAATATTTTTGATGTTGTAAATAGTAGTTTTTCTCTGATTGTATAAACCAGGCTTTTTCTCCAAGCTTTTCAGCCAAAAACCATTTTTCTATAAGTCTTGAAGTCCTTCCATTGCCATCGTCAAATGGATGGATTTTCGCAAAAACCAAATGAAGAAAAGCTGCATAATAAAATACTTCCTGAACGCTTAATGTTGCGTTTCGGAGTTTCTGAAGATCGTTATAAAATTTAAGTAGTTCAATTTGAACAATTAATGGTTGAGCGGCAACATATTCTATTTTTCCGTCAACAGTTGTTACGTACATATTGCCGTTCCTGACTTTCCCTTGCTTACTTTCAGGCAAAATATGCTTGGTCAGCATTTTATGTATTATTTCAATGTTCCCATGATTGCAATCTGACTGTTTCGCAAATAGATATGCGTTGTATAGATCGTCAATTTTTTTGGTGTAATCAGGCAAATATTCGATTCCGAAGCGCTTATGTTTTACATAAGAGTCAAGCTCTATATTTTCCCCCTCAATTTTTGATGAAAATACGGCAGAAACCGAGGTGTAAAAACTGAAATCGCCAAGTGTAATTTCACTTTCTTCAAGCTGGTTAAATTTACTTAAAGATTTTTCAGGAACATTTAGACAAAATTCCGGCAGCAACTTATCAGAAAGTATTTCAAACTGAAGGTTGTTCATTTTTGATTCTTTCTGAACAATTAAAAAATTTAAATCTTTCTTTTAAATTCAAAATTCCTGCCTAAATAAACACGTTTAACATGCTCATCGTTAGCAAGTTCTTCTGCTGTACCTGATTTAAAAATTTTGCCTTCTACTAATATATAGGCTCTATCAGTAATTGAAAGTGTTTCAGTTACATTGTGGTCAGTGATCAGGATGCCAATGTTTTTCTCTTTTAGTTTTGCCACTATTCCCTGAATTTCCTCTACCGCAATTGGGTCAACTCCCGCAAAAGGCTCATCTAATAATACAAATTTAGGGTCTACTGATAAGGCACGTGCTATTTCAGTCCTTCTGCGTTCCCCACCTGAAAGTACTTTTCCTAAATTTTTCCGAACATGTTTCAAACTGAATTCTTCCAGAAGACTTTCCATCTTTTCAATTCGGGCACTTTTCTTCATGTCTGTCATTTCCAGTACCGCCAAAATGTTCTCTTCAACAGTTAATGTTCTGAAAACGGAAGCCTCCTGCGCAAGA
>JACMRH010000008.1 GCA_014376535.1 Cytophagales bacterium
ATGATGATCCAACCCACTTATGAAGAAGCAGGTGATTTTTATAAAAATCTGGCTGTTGTAAAGCTTGAGGGAAAATATGGGGTTGTCAATAAACAGGGGAGGATGATGTTGAAAAATGAGTTTGATACAGTACACAATCTGTCAAACAACAAGCGAAGATTGGTTTCATCTACACGTACAATTGAAATTACAGACAAAGGGGTGATAAAACAGGTTGATTGATAGTGTTTGCTAGCTTTAGTTTCAGTTAAAACGTTTTTGTAAATTTTTATTTTCGGTTTGTATTCAGATTAGACTCCTGTGGCAGACTGGATAATTTCTTTAGAAATGGGATTTTGCTCAGTCTCTCCAAATTAAATTAATCAGCCTTCGTAACTGAATATCTGATCCTTACCCCATAAAGGGCAGAATTACTCCCTGGAGGAGTTACTGTGTTTGTAATGGGGACTGACCATTTTAACCAGTAGCGGTAAGATGCATTATTTAGCACCTCACCCGAACCTGCTGTAGCTAATCCGTTAACAGTCACCTGCGAGGATCCTGCACTTCCTATGGCAGAGGCAATAACCGGAAAGGTGGTTGGTCCGGTGAATGCAAGCCGTCTTAGTTCCATTAATTGTGTATTTGTTCCAAGACCATAAACACATTCCACAGCAATAATGGTTGATCCGTCTGGCAAATTTACCGGAGCGGTCGCTATCACAGTTGTTCCCGTAGCAATTGTGCCGGAAACAGCCCATCTCCAGAGTTGCTGTCCCGGATCGTTTGAAGTGAGTACCCAGTTAGGGGCATTTATAGTGTAGTATGGATTGAAATCTGCATTTCCCACAGCATAGATATGAGTTTTAGCGCCACTGTATTTATATTCATTAGCTGCTGGAATCTGAATGTTACCATTTACGTCCAACTTTTCAATAGGAACACTGTTACCAATTCCAACATTTCCAGTATTATAATAAATATCATTTCCGGTATTGCTCCAAAATCCTGATGATGTGGGTGCGGCTCCTATTGTTGGACCTGCAAGAGCTCTCCATTTGGATCCGTCAAAGTAAAGAAACTGCTTGTTCGGATAATCATAAAAAAACAATCCTCTGTCTGTAGCAGCCGGAGAAATTATACTTGTATCAGCGGCAGTAAGATCTGGTACTATTACTCCTTGTTTAAATAAGGCATCATTCTTAACATGCAATGCTGCTTTCGAACTGGGCGCTGCTGTGTTTATTCCTGTTGTATTCTGTGCAAAAATATTTACTGAAAGAAAAAAAGGAAATATGATAAGTAAAGTTTTAAAATGATTCATAATTCTAAAATTAGCTACTGTTAATAAATTTACATACTTTTTATTGGTTAACAGTAACTGAATTATTAATTCAATTCATTCCCTTCACCTGCCGCCATCCCAACCTCGCCATCTTTTCTACCTCCAAACTCGGAAAACCAAAGTCTTCGGTTACTTTTCCTTTTAATAGATAGCAACCCGGACCGGCAAAAGGGTATTTTGCCAGACTTTGAGGAAAATGGGTGCTGTCGAAAAAACTGCCTTCCGCATCAATCCAGGTGCCAAAATTCATGATGGTGCCTTTGGAAGTCCGTGTGTCCTTTTTTGCCACATAATATCCTACCATGCGCACCGTTTTGTCCAGGTGTTGCAGCATTTGAGAAGTCTGAATTTCTCCCCTGAATTTGGTTTCCAAAATATCAAATGGCGAAGCAAGCGGAAATCCAAGCAATTCAATCTGCTCATAAATATCCTCCATTTCATCTACTTCCAGTACCGGCAAAGGGCGTTCGTCCTGAATAGTTTGAAATAGATAACTGGATGGGGGAGAAGGTTTTGCAGAAATCAGGAACTGATTTTTACCCCAAAGTAA
>JACMRH010000107.1 GCA_014376535.1 Cytophagales bacterium
AAGTTTCAAACAGGTTTAGAATTGCTATTCCTGAAACCGGATTTATTTGGTTTTTTTCCCCAGGACTTTTTATTGCCGTTTCCAGTTTTAGGCCTTTTCAATCCCGGATCGTAAACCGGACCTTCTCCCAGTTCTTCTGGTATTTTTAATTTTGGAATTTCTACCCCAATTAGATTTTCAATATTTGAAAACTTGCGCTGGTCTTTCTCATTTATAAAAGTGATGGCAGTTCCGGTTGTATCGGCCCTGGCTGTACGTCCAATTCTGTGGATATAGTCTTCAGGATCGGGAGGTGTATCGTAATTGATAACCAGGTTAATTCCTTCCACATCAATTCCCCTTGACAAAATATCGGTCCCAATGATAATCCGTAATTGTCTGCTTTTAAATTCCCTTAAAATAGATTCCCTTTCGTTTTGTTCCAGGTCAGATTGAAATCCTTTAGCTTGAAAGCCAGCTTTTTGCATTTCTCTTTCCAACGCTTTTACCTTGTCTTTAGTTGAAGCAAAAATGATGACGCTTTTGAAAAGGTCGTTTAGAAGTATATGTTTTACAATTCCCATTTTCTGTGCATCGTGCACAACATAAGCTTGTTGCAGAATTCCTTCAGCAGGTTTTGAAATAGCAATATTCAGTTTGACAGGGTCTTTTAAAATACGGTCTGCAAAAACTCTGATCTTGGGAGGCATGGTGGCAGAAAACAAAATAGTTTGTCTTTCGGTCGGTAAGTAATTGACAATCTTCATGATGTCGTCAAAGAATCCCATGTCCAGCATTCTATCTGCTTCATCTAAAATCAAATGTTTCAGATGGGTAAATTTCATCTCGCCAGATTGAAGCAAAGCCAATAGCCTGCCCGGTGTTGCAATCACAATATCAGCACCTTGCTGCATTGCTTTTCTTTGCTGGTCCCAAATAGCGCCACTTCCTCCACCATAAACCGGGATGGAGCTTACATCAATAAAATAGGAAAATCCTTCTATTTGCTGGTCAATCTGAACAGCCAGTTCTCTGGTTGGAGAAAGGATCAGTGTATTTAAATGCCTGGTTTCAGTATTTAATATTTTATGGAGAATTGGCAATACGAATGCCGCCGTTTTACCGGTTCCCGTTTGTGCGCAGGCAATCAGGTCTTTTCCTTCCATGATCATAGGAATTGCTTGTTCCTGAATAGGAGTTGGTTTGGAATAGCCCATGGACAGTAAACCGTCTAAAAGTTTGGCATCCAGGTTGAAATCGTTAAAGGTCAATTGATTATAATTTTATTTTTATGTACAAAAATAAGGTTTAAAAATGGTTTTTTTATTCTGAAAATAATTCCTGAAGCACAGATAATACTTTTGATCTGGTCCTGACATCCAAAACCCCCATCTTTTTCACTATTCTGTTTTTGTCTATTGTTCTGATTTGGTCCAATACAATCTGTCCCTCTTTTTTCTCAAAAGTACAATTTACACGAGTAGGATATTCTCTTCCTTTTGTGGTCATTGGAGCTACAATCACGGTTTTTATATAATTGTTCATTTCATCTGGAGAAATGATTAAACAAGGTCTTGTTTTCTGAATTTCACTCCCAATGGTTGGATCTAAATTCACTAAAAAGACATCAAATCTTTTTACTTCCATTCCCACTCTTCGTTATCAAATGTATTGTTAAGGTTCAAAAATGATGCGTCTTCTTTCATTTCACTCATTTGTTGAAAAGCATCTCCCCATCCTGCCCTTACTGATTTTTCCAAGGCTTTTATCACGATAGTATTGTTCTCAGCCTTAATATCCACCGGACCTTTTATGCCAACTTCTTCAATAAGGGTTTTCGGAAGCATGACTCCTTGAGAATTTCCGATTTTTATTAATTTGCTTATCACAGAATAAAGGTATAACAAAGTTATAACATTATCAATAACTTATTTTTAATGTTTCGTTTTGGTATCTTGCTTTGGATCAGATGAATATCATTGGATTAAATGTTGGCAGCAGTCTTGATACTTGATACTAAATACTCGATACTATTTCAACTTCACAATAGTAACCCCATCACCACCTCTATCCGCATGTTCGTCTTCCATAGAATCCACATCACCGTATTTTTTCAGGTGTTCACGGATAACCTTTCTTAGCACTCCATTGCCTTTCCCGTGTACAATTCTTAATTCATTTTGGCCAACTAATAAAGCCTGGTCAATGATATTGTCCATTTTGGCCATCGCTTCTTCTGCCCTGAAACCTCTGATATCAACTTGGAAGCCCATATTGAGCCTTTTCTCGGTAATGTCGAAACTAGTTGTAGAGTAGGAGTGGGTAAAGGCTTTGATCTCTTTTTTGGTGGCTTTTGTCAGCCTGTTTATTTTGACAAAAGATTTTATCTGTCCAATCATCACTTCTGCTTCATTGCCTTTTACTGCCACTACTTCGGCACTGCTTTCACTGTCGTCAATGTGCACGTAATCTCCTGCCTTGATTGGCTCATTGGTAAGTGGCTTGGCAGCAGGCCTTGCAGTTTTGACAGGTTCCGGAACCAAGGCTTGTTTGTAATCTTCCAGTTCGGTCCTTAGTTGCCTGGTGCTTTCTTTTTCAGCTCCTTTTTCTTTGATCTGGCGAATTGTGCTTTCCACCATTTTGTTACTTTCTTCTATAATTCGACTTGCCTCTGATTTTGCCTGGTTCAAAGTACTTTTTCTGCTTCTTTCTACCTCAGATTTTAACTCATTGTATTGAAGCGTAAGCTGGGTAAGCCTGGTTGTTTTTTCTTCCAGTTCTTTGTTTTTCTTTCTGTAGATGTCCAGTTCGGTTTTCAGGTTTTTGCTGATGCTTTCAAATTGGATAAAGTCATCTCCAAGTAAGTCTTTGGTTTTCTGCACAATATTTTTTGGCAATCCAATCTTCTGAGCTACTTCCAACGCATAGGAATTTCCCGGAACACCGACTTGCAACTGATAAGTCGGGCTTAAGGTCGCTTCATCAAACAACATACAGGCATTCAGCATCCCGCTTGTTTCGTCTGCCATCTTTTTTAGGTTCGAGAAATGGGTATTGACGATCCCGAAAATATTTTTGGTATTCAATTCTTCTAAAACTGCCTGCGCAATGGCTCCACCGTATTTCGGGTCAGTTCCGGTTCCAAATTCATCCAGCATCACCAAAGTTTCTGCATCAGAATTTTGAAGCATATATTTCATTGCTTTCAAATGGGAACTGTATGTACTTAGCTCATTTTCAATAGATTGCTCGTCCCCAATATCAGCAAAGATTTTTTGAAATACAGGAAAAGAACTTCCATCTCCAACAGTAACGGGCAAACCACATTGGAACATGTATTGCAATAAACCTACAGCTTTCAATGCCACAGATTTACCTCCTGCATTCGGGCCAGAAACCAATAGAATCCTCTTTTCAGGATCTAGTTGAATGCTAAATGGAACGGTTGGCTTTCCATTTGCCTCATGGTTTATTTTGAGGATAGGATGATAGGCATTGATTAGGACAAGCTTTTTGTCATAATTTATGACTGGAAAAGTGGCATCCATTTTCTCCGCAAAATGAATTTTGGCCTGCAATAGATCGAATTCCCCCAGTACATCCACATTGGTGATCAATGCTTCCAGGTTATAGCGAAGCAATTCGGCTAAATGCGTCAAGAGTCTGATGATTTCTCTTTTCTCATCCAGTTCAAGTTCCCTGATACGGTTATTATCCTCAAAAACTTCAACAGGTTCTACGAAAGCCGTTTGTCCGCTTGCAGATTCATCGTGAATAATACACTTCAGCTGCCTTTTATATTCAGCTTTTACCGGAATTACCAATCTTCCATCCCGAACAGTAATGTTATGGTCTTCCTGCGTAAAACCTTCTCTTTGGTTGTGCCTTAATATATCATCCAATCTTTTTCTGACACGACCTTTGTAAGATCCCAGGTTTTTCCTGATCTCTTTTAATTCTGAAGAAGCAAAATCAGATACTTTTCCGGTATCATCAATAATCCTAACTAGTTCTTTTGTAAAATGCTCATCGACAGAAAGTTGTTCTGCCAAATGGAAGATTTCGCCATAGTTATCAGATCCGTATTTCCGGAAGAAAACCAGGATTTCCCTGGCCGTCAGCATAATTTTTCTTATTTCATAAAAGTCATTCTCAGCAAGCTGTATGCCTTCAATTCTGGCTTGTTTTAGCATTTCGCTGACATCTTCAAAAGAGATGGAAGGAAAGTCCAGGCCTTCGCCCATCAGGGCTTTTAATTCATGGAACCTGCTGCTTTCTTTGCCAAGTAATTCAATATCGGTAGTGAATTTTATAAGACCCAGTGCTTTTTTGCCGGATTTGGTACGGCAGTATTCTGAGATTAATGCTTTTATTTTATCAAGTCCTAACTTTTCTTCAATGTTTTCAGGAAACAGCATGTATGAATTTAATCTTTGAATGAATTTTATTGAATTCTGTTATGATAGAGTGTATTTTTGCAAAGAAACACAGCCTTACAAATATTAAAACTATTAATTTAATTAAAACCAAAAAGAGATGAGTTTAGTTGGAAAAAAAGCACCTTTATTTAGAGCCCCTGCCGTGGTGAACGGTAAAGAAATTATTGAAGACTTTTCATTAGACCAGTTTCTTGGAAAAAAATATGTTGTCTTTTTCTTCTATCCTTTGGATTTTACATTTGTTTGTCCAACAGAACTACTTGCTTTTCAAGAACTTTCTGAGGAGTTTGACAAAAGGGGAGCAGTTATAGTGGGCTGTTCAGTAGACAGTAAATACTCACACCTTGCCTGGTTGACAACTCCAAAAAATAAAGGCGGAATAGAAGGTGTTAAATATCCGGTTGTAGCAGATATGTCAAAATCTATCGCTTCTAACTATGGAGTTCTGGCAGGAGATTTTGCTTATACAGAAGATGGTTTGTTAGATTTCACTGGCGAGCCACAAGCTTACAGAGGTACATTCTTGATTGATAAAGAAGGAGTTGTCCGCCATTGTGTGATCAACGATTTTCCTTTGGGAAGAAATGTACATGAAACTCTAAGAATGGTAGATGCCTTAATTCA
>JACMRH010000108.1 GCA_014376535.1 Cytophagales bacterium
CAATTGATACCTGTTTTACTTGAGGCTATCAAAGAACAGCAAAAACAAATAGAAACCTTGAAACTTGAAGTTTCAAACAAAGAAGGTAAAGTACAAAGCAGCGAAACCAGGATCCAGTCCTTAGAGTCTTCCATGAAAACGCTTAACAGCCAGATGCAGTTACTGATGGAGGTGATGGATAGCAAGTATGGAGTTAAGGCAAGTAAGTAATAGAGCACTCCCGATTAACACGCCAACCACCCCTGATTAAAAAAACACACCAAGGTGTTTTTTTAATCGTCCCCACCTTGAAGGAAGGAGGGGAGTTTTAGGCCAGATCATACTTTTATTATCCGTGTTTTTTTGATTCTATATTTTTAAAATATATTAGTTTTTATTTTTAAGTTATTTTCATATTAGTTCAATTAATTGTTCGGGTTATAAAGATTCCGGCTCAGATATCTCCTCCTTTCCAAGAAGAGTCGAATATAAAAGCGTTAAGCTTTTATATTAGGAGGTGGTTATTTTATTTAAACTTTTATAAATTACCCAGTGTTTATTATTATTGAATGGATTAAGATCCAATTACCCAACGGAACAGTTATTTTATCATAAGGTTATGAGAGCTTTGTTAAGCGTATTTTTAATCTTTCTCACTATCGGCCTTTTTGCCCAAAAGATGGATTGCCCCGATTTTAAAAAAGCAAAAAATGTTAGAGAAGGCAAAAAACCAAAAGAAGATGAGGCGGGAGTAGTAAAACTTATTCGCGGAAATAACACTATTAAGTTTAATGTTATAAAACTGGGCGATTACAAACTGGATATTCCTGCTTTTAAACAGTTTAAGAATAACATGACAGATTTCACCGCCGATGGTGAAGCAGAATTTAAAAGATTAGTTGAAAAAGTCCGCACCTATTTAGGTGAAAATACTACAGGTGAAGGAGTTGTTCTGGAAATTATAGGAAGCGCATCTCAAATTCCCACAAGCTTTGATCCTTCCAAGCCTAACAATAATATCAATTTTGATGGTTCCTCTTTGCCGGGCAAAACCAATATTGAAAACAACAAAATGCTTGCCCTTGCCCGTGCTACAGAACTAGGTAAAAAAGTGAAATATGTTTTTCCTGAAATTGAACTGGATATACCTGATCTTGAGGATATTAAGTTGGGAGAAACTCCCTGGAATGATGTAAACCAAAAGAAACTTAACCAGGCTACTGTAAAAAAGGATCAGAATGCATTAAATGAAGTCTATGCACCATTTCAAAAGGAGCAGTACGTGATGGTAAGGACAAGGGAGTATAAAACAGAATTTATTCAACCGGAAGCAATTAAAACCTGCTTTATAAATCTTTCACCACCAGTTTTTTGGATGGACGAAAGCGGAAAACAAAACATCTCTCATTTCATCGTATCAGAAACTACATTTATTAAAATCGCTGAAAATAAAACCTTTAAAAATGTAGAGGGAAGAGAAGATTTTTTGAAAAATAAATTAAGGTTAAATGTATATCATAAATCCTATTTGAAAACTGATCATTGGTTTATGTTAACTGGAAAAGAAGCGCTCAGTTTCAAACAAAAAGACGATTATAAATTGGTAAAAGCTCTTTATAAAGACAAGATTTTTGACATAAAAGACAGAAAGGTTTTGGAGAACATCATTATTACCGAAGCTTTGACAAATGCCAAATAATTTTCATTCAGTAATTTTTAAGGTCTGATTTTTTAACGTATTCAGGCATATTTTATACCATGAAAATAGCCACCTATAATGTTAATGGAGTAAACGGAAGACTGCCTGTCTTGTTACGCTGGCTCAATGAATCATCTCCTGATATTGTTTGCTTACAAGAGTTAAAAGCGCCTCAAGAGAAATTTCCTGAAAAGGCTTTTATAGATATTGGATACAATGCTGTTTGGCATGGACAAAAAAGCTGGAATGGAGTTGCGTTATTATCCAGAGGAATTGATATAGAAGATGTTCAGACAGGCTTACCTGGAGATCCCGATGATGACCATAGCCGCTATATTCAGGCTGTTGTAAATGGTATAACAATAGGATGTTTATATCTGCCAAATGGTAATCCTGCACCCGGGCCTAAATTTGATTATAAATTAAAATGGTTCGACAGGTTTGCAGCACACGCTAAGGAGTTATTAAAAGACAAAAAGCCTGTTGTTTTGGTAGGAGACTATAATGTAATGCCGACAGAACTAGATGTATATAAACCAGAACGTTGGGTCGAAGATGCCTTATTCAGGCCTGAAGTGCGTGAAGCTTTTAAACAATTGCTGGAACAGGGGTGGACCGACGCAATAAGGAAACTTTATCCTGACCAGGTGATTTATACATTCTATGATTATTTCCGGAACGCTTACGGAAGGAATGCAGGATTAAGAATAGATCACTTCCTATTAAGTCCTGAGATAAAAGGTAAACTAGTTTCCGGTGGTACAGACCATCATGTAAGGGGATGGGAGAAAAGCAGTGACCATGTCCCGGTATGGATCGAGCTAAAATAAAAAGCTGAAGTTCCTTGAGGTTTGCAGTAGAGAGATGACGACTCGAACCTCTGATAAGGAATTAATCTGAATTATCTGGTCAAAATCAGAATTGGAAATTTACTGATATATTTCCAAACAATCGTTAATAGTGTCTTTAAGAAAGCCGAGAATTATTTCAGCATTGGAAAGAATAACTGTTGCTAAAGTGTCGGTAGCACAATTACCTGTTCTTACCCATATTATTTTGGGTGGCTGTCCATGTACAAGTAAGTGTTGGTAGAAATCCTCATATTGAGTATAAATGGCTTTGAAATCGTTTTGTCTTGCAAACATAAAAATCTGAAAGTCATCCGCATTTACCAAGTCCAATGCATTTACATGTACTGCTTCCGGAAAAACAACATGAATTTTGGAGGCCAGGCGATGGGATAAATTTTGGTCAAGCAAAATTTTCTCGGTACCCTAAGCTGCTATTAAAGTTCTATGTTGGCGAAAAGCTGCGAATTCAAGGGCTGTACTTATGTACTTAAGGCTCAATTCGGGAAAGTCGGGATGATTTGTTCAAAAGTCATTCCTGAAGCAAGCCAACGCAAAATGTCCTCTACAGTAATACGCATACCACGAATGCAGGCTTTGCCATTGCGCTTGCCCGATTCAACCGTGATAATGTTTTTGTAGATATACATAATACAATGATATGAGTATTAGACTTATAAAAAACAAAAAAACCTCAAGTTTCCTTGAGGTTTGTAGTAGCGGGAAGAG
>JACMRH010000109.1 GCA_014376535.1 Cytophagales bacterium
CAGTATTTTTCTGCAACCACGATCCTAATGTTGATAGGGTAGAAGGAACTATTTCAACTGTTTTTGGCAACAGGCTTAAACTGACTTTAAAAACAGATGAGTTACCTGAATGGGCTCAGGATGGTAAACTTGGCATTGATTTGTCATTTGATGACAATACTTATGATGAAATGGAAAATGCTTTAAAGAAAGCACCATTAATCAAAGAGGATCTTACCGTAAATTTAATAAATGTACTGATTGGCTTAAAGAAACCTACTTTTAAACCATTAGCTGAAACGTTTCGGTACAATAAACTGAATGAATCTCAAACTAAAGCCGTAGATAAAATATTGTCTGCTAATGAACTAGCCGTTGTGCATGGTCCTCCGGGTACTGGAAAAACTACTACGCTGATTCAGGCTATTCTGGCCTTGATAAAACAGGACAGAAAACAAATTTTGGTATGTGCACCCAGCAATACAGCGGTCGACTTGCTGGCAGAAAAACTTCATGCTGAAGGTTTGAGAGTATTGAGAGTTGGCAATCCGGCCAGGGTGAATGAAAATTTGATGGCATTGACTCTTGACAGCCAAATGTCTGGCCATGATTTGATGAAAGAAGCAAAAAAGCTGAAGAAACAAGCTCAGGAATATAAAAGTCTTGCCCATAAATACAAAAGGAACTTTGGAAGGGAAGAAAGAGAGCAACGTAAATTACTTTTTGATGAAGCTCATAAGATCATCAAAGAAGTGGATAAAACTGAACAATACATTATTGAAGATTTGGTTAGCAAGGCACAAATCATTGCAGCAACTCTGGTTGGATCAAATCATTATACCGTCAGAAATTTAAAATTTCACACGATCGTAATTGATGAAGCAGGACAGGCTTTGGAGCCAGCCTGCTGGATTCCTATTTTGAAGGCAGAGAAAGTAATTCTGGCAGGTGACCATTGCCAGCTACCTCCAACTATTAAATCTCAAAAAGCTGCTCAAATGGGTTTGAATAAAACTTTATTGGAAAAATGCGTTGAGCTTCATCCTTCTTCAGTTGCGTTGCTAAATGTTCAGTACCGAATGAATGAGATTATTATGGGCTATTCATCAAAAGTATTTTATGATGATAAACTAACAGCGCACGAATCTGTGGCCAATCATTTGCTGTTTCCAGACGACAAACCACTGACATTTATAGATACAGCCGGCTGTGGCTTTAATGAAAAACAAGATGGAACCAGCACGACCAATCCTGAAGAAGCGGTTTTTTTGCTGAAACATTTAACTAAAGTTTTATCTGAAAATCCCCAATTGTTAGATCAAAAGCCTTCTATCGCCATTATTTCTCCCTACAAACAACAGGTCAATATTCTGAAAGAATTGATAGGCAGTTCAGAAGAAATAAAACCATTTCTACCATTTATTAGCATAAATACCGTTGACAGTTTTCAGGGCCAGGAGCGCGATATTGTTTACATCAGCATGACGAGAAGCAATGCAAACGGAGAAATTGGCTTCCTATCAGATATCAGGAGAATGAACGTTGCTATGACACGAGCAAGAAAAAAACTGGTAGTAATTGGTGACAGTTCAACACTTGCCCAGTTTCCTTATTATAATAATTTCATCACTTTCGCAGAAGAGAAGTTGGCTTGGGAAAGTGCCTGGGAAACTGTGTGATATAATTTTTGGTATCAAAGAAAGGTTATTGAAAATTCTACAAGATATAAAAATGGGTAGCTTTTTACAGCTACCCATTTTATTTGTTCTGAAAATCGTTTAAATCATTTATTCAGTAACAACTCTTGCTCCAGCGAGATTATTCCATTCTTTGATAATAAAATCAGAGTCCTCTTTAGATTTTGGATGGATGCCTACCAATATTTTGTTCTTTTGAATTTCTTCTTCTATGGTTGTATGTGTGTCAGGCACTTCAAAACCGAATATACTTCCTATCATTCCACCACCAATTCCCAATCCTGTTGCAGAAATAATTCCTGATGCTAAAGGACCGGCAATAATTAATCCCGCTCCTGGAATCACAATACTCGTGCCGATAGCAGCAACCGCACCTAATATCGCACCTATGGTAACACCAATTCCTGCACCAATTGCGGCATGTTTTAATATTACATTTGTTACTTTATGAGGTTCTGATTCTCTAATCATATCTTTTTCTGTAAAAATAGGATCACCTTCAAAGCTCTTATTACTAAAATATAGTTCTTTGGCTTCATGTGACATAATAAGATTTATATCATGTTTATCGTAGCCACGATTGTGTATCAGTTCAAAAGCAGTTTCAGCAGTTGTCCGGTTATCAAAGACTCCAATTAGACCTTTATCTGTAGAATTAGTCTGAGTTTTAGAGTTTTCGTAGTTATTTTGTTCCATGGCTTTAGAGTTTAATGTAATATTTTAATAAGCAGATTTAAAAATTACCATGCCAAAGTTTATTAGCCTAAAAATCGGAAAGCACAAATTGCACCTTTCTTTTTTCCACATTACCGAAATTCAGATCTGATATTTTCGGTTCTGGTAAGTTTGTGTAAGGCTTTATAATAAACCGGTTTTCCTGAAAACCTTTTTCCAAAAAATATTGCAATACTGTATGAACCCTTTTTTCATACAGGTTTTTATTGTTGTATTCATTTCCGACCAAATCAGTTGAACCATAGATTTCCAATTTCATTTTAGGAACTCTTTTCAGCGCTTC